>JAAZJF010000034.1 GCA_012800475.1 Gammaproteobacteria bacterium | reverse complement strand
GGCGCTGACGCAAGGCGCGCAATACCTGTTTGCTACTGGCATCATCCAGACCGGCAAAGGGCTCATCAAGCAGTAGAATAGGGCGTTGTGCTAAGAGTAAGCGTGCCAATGCAACGCGCCGTGCTTGTCCTCCTGAGATTTGTGCACCGTATTCGCCCAGCGCTGTATCGAGACCCTTTTGCTTGTGTGCCCAGTCAGCTAATGCCACATCAGTTAACACCTGCCAGAGTTGTTCATCGCTGGCCTTGGGGTCAGCCAAGCGTAAATTGCGCGCTAAGCTGCGATCAAAAATATCCAATTGCTGGGGTAAATACCCAATACAGTCATCCAGTTGCCAGTGTGCTGCGGGACGCTGATTTATCAGATAGTGACCGCTGCTGGGTTGCAGTTGCTCGGCGAGCACTTTGAGTAGCGTGGTTTTACCAATGCCTGATGCGCCGGTAATCATCAACACTTGGCCGCTGTGTAAATCAATATCAATATGATGCGGGCCATTTAAAGCACCTGGAATACATGCGCTGAGGGCTTGAGTCTGTAAATGAAACGGCCCGCTAGGACGTGGCTTATCCTGTTCAGCGCTGGGTGTGCTGACCTGCGCCTCAAGCCCCATGAGTTGGTTAATGCGATCGCGCGCAGCTTGGCTATGACCTAAGCCAATAAAGCTGGCAGCCAAGGGTACCAGCGCTTCATGAATACCTAGCAAAGCTAAAGCTGCGGCCAGTAGCCAGGGCACGCTGATGGCTTGAGCTGCTACCAGTGGCACACCCACCCAAAGTACAGAACCTAAACTTGCGGCTAGAGCCAGTTGCTGTAACAGGCCTAACAGACTGATCAGGCGCTGCTGCTGACTGTTGTGCTCTTGATAGTTGGCATCGGCGTGCAGCGTATCACTTTGTTGTGACTGCCAGCTTTGCCAGAGTGTTAGGGGCGTCAATAAGGATAAAGACTCTAGAAAGTGCTCACGTCGTAATTCAGCGGCTTGCACATCATTAAGAGCCAGTTGACGTCCGCGCCAAAAGCCTAGAACAGGTATCAGTAGCAATGCACCCAAGAGTCCTGGGCTAGCGGCCAACGCCAGTGTGGGTTGCAACCAAAAGGCAAAGCCTAAATACAGCGCTACGATCAGTAAAGCCCATAACCAAGGCGCTAAAAACTGTAAAGGGAAGCGGTCTAAGCGGTCAATATCAGCGACCAAGCGGTGCATGGTGGCTGCGGTGCCGGTACTGTCTTGATTCAAGGGGGTACGACGTAAGGTTAAAGCGCGAAACACTTGGCTGCGTAAATCTTTCAGTAAAGATAAAGTCGCATGGTGTGATGCTAAGCGCTCACCATAACGCCCAGCGGTACGCACAATTGCAAATAAGCGAATTAAAGCGGCAGGGCGAAAATAATCAAAGGTAAAAGAGCTGGTGACGACCAAGCCAGCAATCGCCGATGCGGTAATAAACCAGCCTGAGGTTGCCAATAAAGCAATGGCGGCAAATAAAGTTAAAGCACCCAGCAATAAAGCTAAATTCCAACTGGCTTGGCGGCTGCGCAATAAGCTGCGTAAACGAATAGGCTTTAGCATACTGACGACTCCTGCTGCGACTGCAATTGATGTAAATCTAAGTGGCGATCGAGCCAATCCAAACCTTGCCACTGATGACTCACCCAGATCAGGGTTTTGCCCACACTCAACCGTGCTAATAAAGCGTGAATCGTAGCGCTGGTCTCGGGATCTAAGTGTGCAGTGGGCTCATCGAGTAACCACAGGTGTGCATCACGCAGCAGCAGTTGAGCTATGGCAAGACGGCTGAGTTGACCGCCTGACAAGCCTAAGCCACGCTCACCTAAAGGTGTGTTTAAACCTTGGGGCAGCTGCTCAACTAAAGACAGCAAGTCGACATCACGCAGCACATCAAGCATCTGTTGTGTATCAGCCGTTGGCTTGGCTAAACGTAAGTTATCCGCCAAGCTGCCGCGTTTAAAATTGGGTTGCTGTGATAAGTAGCCCAGCTGGCTGTGCCAATCACTGCGCTTAACATCCAGTAAAGACTGCTTATTGATCTCAATACGACCTGAGTACTCAATAAAGCCCAATAGCGCTAGCAGCAGGCTGGACTTACCACTGCCACTTTTACCGTGTAAACCCACGCGCTCACCGGCCGTTATTTTAAGGTCAATACTGGGTAAACGCAGCCGCTGATTGTGCGCGGTTATACTCACTTGGGTCAGGGTTAAGGCAGGTGCAGCCTCAAGCTGTAACGGCTGTTGACCTGGGTGTTGCCACGTGTGCTGCTCTAATAAAGGCAGTAATTCTTCGATCGCGCCTTCAGCTTCGGCTTTTGCATGGTAATCACTGCCTAATTGACGCAGTGGCGCATAAAACTCAGGAGCCAAGAGCAGAATAAACAGTGCGCCCACATAGGGCACAGGGATCACGCCCTTAGCCCAAGGCAGCACACCCAGCAAACCCAAGCCTAAATATACGGCCACTAATGCAATCGCCAGTGATGAAAACAGCTCCAATACAGCACCGGATAAAAAAGCCATGCGTAACACTTTCATTGTACTGTCGCGGTATTGAGAGGCTGATACATCAACGTTGTGTTGGGCTTGATCGGTCGCTTTAAGGTGTTGCAGAGTGGGCATACCTCTCACCCAATCCAGAAAACGACTGCTCAGTTGACTCATCGCTGCCATTTGCTGCTGGCTACTGCGACTGGCAGCACCGCCCACTAAAATCATAAACAGCGGCACCAGTGGGGCTGTGAGTAGCATCAAGCTGGCTGCTAATGGACTGTAATAAAAAGCGGCAATGCTAATCAATAAGGGCACAATCAATACTAAATACAGCTGCACATAATAGCGGCTGATATAACCATCCAGTGCATCCACCTGCTCAAGTAATTGCGTACTCAGTGCACCATCAGCTCCAAGCGTTTGCCGCTCCGGACCTAAACTCGCCAAGGTATCCAGTAAGCGTTTGCGTAAGGTTTTGCGCGCACTGAGGCTGGCTGCTTGCGATAGACGTTCACGAATATATTGCACAGTGGGGCGCAAGGTAAAACATAGCGCTAAAGCAATCATATGACGGGTATCAAAAGCTGCGCTTAAATCAGTACCCGATTGCGAGTTGTCTAACAGACCGACAAAGAGTTGCGCGAGCAACCAGCTTTGACCAATAAACAGCAGCGCACCCAGTACAGCAAACATCAATGCCAAGCGTAAACGTTGGGACTCAGGCGCGATAATGTGTTTGAGCTGCGTGCGCAATTGGCGCTTAAGTTGTTTTTCAGACTGCTGTTGGGTGTTATCCACTGACTTAACCATAGGTATACGATGATCTCGGCTGAGTGTTAAAGAAGTGCAGCGCAGTGTATATGCGTGTCAATAATCGCACATCAAAGTAGCTGGACAGGTGCGACATGTTGTCCAGCTCGCTCATAAGGTTCAATCTAAGGCGTATTCAAATGTTATAAATCATCGCTCAATGCAGAGTGTATGGCATTCAATAATGTTATGTATGCAACTGTATAACGTATTTTATCGTCGCAGCGCTTGATTTGTTACGACTTGCAGATGATAATAATTGCTATTCGTGTCAAGTCTCTAGATTAAGGAACCTGTATTCATGCAAGCAACAACTTTGCGCTCACTGCTTTTGTGTTGTGTGGTGGTGAGTCCCGTCATAAGTGCTGCGACTGTCGAGCAAGCCCTTAGTGAAAGTGAGCAACTCAGTCAAACCGCGCAAAGTTCGCAAAAACGCATTGAGCGTCTCGATGATGCCAGTCAGGCCATGCTTGAAGAGTACAGCAGTACTTTGGCTAAAGCTAAAGCGCTGGAAGGCTACAATGAGCAGGTCGGCGAGTTAATTGCGGCGCAGCATCAAGAGCTGGTCAGTTATCAAGAGCAATTAGACGCCCTGCAAGAGAGCGAAGCCGCTGTAATGCCGCAGATGCGCCGCATGGTTGAGGTCTTGGCCGAGTTTATTGACGCGGATATACCCTTCTTACCGCAAGAGCGCGCCGATCGTTTGGCGACTTTACAAGAGTTAATGCCGCGCGCCGATGTCAGCATGGCAGAAAAGTACCGCCGCATCCTTGAAGCCTATCAAATTGAAAGTGACTACGGTTACACCCTAGAAGCCTGGCGTGGCGAGTTGGGTGAAGGTGATGCCCAGCGCAGCGTGGAGTTTTTGCGTGTGGGACGCACCATGTTGTATTACCAAACGCCAAACGGACATGAAAGTGGGCACTGGAATGCCAAAGAGCAGACTTGGCAAACACTAGATAACAGTGTGCGCCGCCCGCTACAAAAAGCGATTGCCATTGCCCGCCAACAAAAAACAGCCGACTGGCTTGAGCTACCGATGAAGACTTTAGCACTGGAGGTGCAACCATGAAGGCGTTAGTAGGGATTATTAGTGGCGCGCTCTTAAGTCTATCAGTGCACGCCCAGACCTTAACGCCCGATCAGTTGCTTGAACGCATCCGCAGTGAAAAAGGCACTGAAGAGCAATTAATGCAAGAACGTGAGCAGCAGTTCTTACAATCACGCAATCAGCAGGCGCAATTACTGGCGCAAGCAAAGCAAGCACTGGCTGCGCAAGAGTCACGTGCTGCGGCGATGAAATCAACCTTTACGGCGAATGAGCAAGAGCTGGCGGATCAAGAGCAACTGCTCAAACAGCAAAGTGGTGAGTTAGGCGAACTGTTTGCCGTGGTGCGTCAAAGTGCCGGTGATTTAGCAGGGCAGTGGCGCAGCAGTTTATTAAACGTGCAATACCCTGAGCGCATTGCTGAGCTGGAGCGTTTATCTAAAGGCCGTACGCTGCCAAAAGCGGCGCAAATAGAAAGCTTTTGGCTGACTGTGCTTGAGGATATGACCGCCACCGGCCGTGTTGAACGCATCGCTTTACCGGTGATAGCCGCGGATGGTGAGCGTACAACGCAAGATGTGCTGCGCGTTGGTCCTTTTTCAGCCTATACCGAGCAGGCATTCTTAACCTTCAGTGAAGGCGATAATGCCTTTCGAGCTTTACCTAAGCAGCCTTCAGGTTTGAGTCAAGTTAAGCAGTGGGCAGGAAGCAGCGATGCGGCTGTTGTCTTACCCCTTGACCCAACACGCGGCTCATTGATTGAACAGTTACAACGCAAACCTTCAATACTCGACCGTTTGCGTCAAGGTGGTTTAGTCGGTTGGGTGATCGTGGCGTTGGGTGTGTTTGGTTTCTTACTGGCCGCATGGCGCTTACTGGGTTTAATGAATGTGGTGCGCAGTGTGCGTGTGCAGATGCGTAATCTGTCTAAACCGACTGCGGATAACCCCTTGGGGCGTGTGTTGAGTGTACTAGGGCCGAACCCTCAGCTGTCTGATTTAGAAACCCTAGAGCTCAAACTTGATGAAGCGGTGATGCAAGAAGTGCCGCAGTTAGAAAAAGGCCAAGGTTTGCTTAAACTGCTTGCTGCTGTAGCGCCTTTATTGGGTTTATTAGGTACGGTGACGGGGATGATTATCACCTTCCAAGCCATTACCCAAAGCGGTGGGGGGGATTCACGCTTAATGGCTGATGGTATCTCGCAAGCCTTGGTGACGACGGTGGAAGGCTTGGTCGTCGCGATTCCATTGCTGTTTTTACACAGCATTCTCAGTGCGCGCAGTAAGTCGGTGGTGCAGCTGCTTGAGCAACAGTGCGTGGGTCTATTAGCTTTGCACATGTCGGGAAGCAAGCGCAGTGAGTAACTGGCAAAGCACCTGGTTTTGGATGGTGGACAGTAGCCACGCCCTGCTCGACTTAATGAGTGCCGGCGGGGTGGTGATGTGGTTGTTAGCCGCCTTATGTGTGCTGTTCTGGACCTTAGTGCTAGAGCGATTATGGTACACCCACCGCCATTTTCCCCGCTGGGCGCAAGAGCGTCGTCAGGCTTGGCAGGTGCTCAATCTTGATGCAGGGGCTAACTCGGCTTGGCCGCATGCGGTACGGGCGGCGTGGTTAGCGCAGGCCCGTGAGCAATTGATCACACCCTTGTCTGTAACCCGCACCTTAGTGGCGATGTTTCCACTGTTGGGTTTGCTCGGTACCGTCACTGGCATGGTTGCGGTGTTTGAAGTGTTGGCAATGAGTGGCAGCGGTAATCCGCGCGCTATGGCCGGCGGTGTTTGGCAGGCCACACTACCCACTCTTGCAGGCATGGTGCTGGCCATTGGTGGTTTATTTAGCTTAGCCCGTTTAGAGCGCAATGCGCGACGTGCTATTGGGCAGCTGGCTGATCAACTGCGTCATGGAT
>JAAZJF010000235.1 GCA_012800475.1 Gammaproteobacteria bacterium | reverse complement strand
ATATACAGCAAGGTGCAGCCTAAGCCCGCAACCATACCGGCAATGGCACCTTTATCGTTCATTTTCTTCGAGAAGATACCCATCATCAACACAGGGAAAAGTGACGCGCCAGCAATACCAAAGGCCAGTGCCACCACCTGCGCAGCAAAGCCTGGCGGATTAAGTCCCAACCAAGTGGCTCCGACAATCGCTGCCGCCATGGAGATACGTGCCGCCAACATTTCGCCTTTCTCTGAAATATTTGGATTGATGGTTTTCTTAATCAAGTCATGACTGATCGCGGCAGAGATCGCCAACAACAAACCTGCTGCTGTAGATAACGCTGCGGCAATACCACCGGCGGCAATCAGACCAATCACCCACGAAGGTAAGTTGGCAATTTCAGGGTTAGCCAAGACGATAATGTCATTGTTAACCACTAACTCGTTACCTGCCCAGCCACGTGACTCCGCTTCTGCAGCAAAAGCTGTGTTGGTGTCATCGTAGAACTGAATTTGACCATCGTTGTTTTTATCTTCAAAGGTGATCAGCTTGGTTTTTTCCCAGGTTTTAACCCACTCAGGACGATCTTCGTACTTAATGGAGTTACCCAGAATTTGATCATACTCAGCTTTATCAACCACTTGCGTTGCAGCGTCAGGATACACCGTCGTCAGCAAGTTCAAGCGTGCCATTGAAGCTACTGCAGGCGCTGTTAAGTACAGCAATGCAATAAACACCAATGCCCAACCCGCTGACCAACGCGCATCAGCCACCTTAGGTACAGTGAAGAAACGAATAATAACGTGCGGCAAACCAGCAGTACCGACCATCAGAGACAAGGTAAACAACACCATGTTCAAGTGGCTGGGTACATCAGCTGCGTAGTCACGAAAACCCAGCTCAACCAAGACTTCACTGAGTTTCTGTAACAGTGGCGCACCGGACTCTGCGTGCGTACCGAACATACCAAACATAGGGATGGGGTTGTTGGTCAGTTGCAGTGAAATAAACACCGCAGGAATGGTGTAAGCCACGATCAGCACCACATACTGCGCAACCTGCGTGTAGGTAATACCTTTCATACCACCAAATACCGCGTACAAGAACACGATCAAGGCTGCGATCCAGATACCGGCTTCACTGCTCACTTCTAAGAAGCGCGAGAAGGCAACACCCGCACCGGTCATTTGACCGATCACGTACGTCACCGAAGCCAGAATCAAACACAGTACCGCCATCAAGCGTGCTGTGCGGCTGTAGAAACGCTCACCGATAAAATCCGGTACCGTGAACTTACCAAACTTACGCAAGTATGGCGCCAGCAGCATCGCCAAAATCACGTAACCACCGGTCCAACCCATCAAGTAAGCGGAACTGGCGTAACCGGTTGCCGCAATGATACCGGCCATAGAAATAAAGGAGGCAGCTGACATCCAGTCCGCAGCGGTTGCCATACCATTGGCAATGGGGTGAACACCACCACCTGCAACATAGAACTCTTTAGTTGAGCCAGCGCGGGCCCAGTACGCGATACCGATGTAGAGGATAAAAGATCCGCCCACAAACAGCATATTGATCATAAATTGACTCATGCTGTTTTACTCCTCGAGACCAAATTTTTTATCGAGTTTGTTCATTCTCCAAGCATAGTTGAAGATCAACACGATAAAAGTCAGTAGCGCGCCTTGCTGGGCGAACCAGAAACCTAAATCAGTTCCACCCACCGAGATGCCGGACAGTAGAGGTCTGAGTAGAATGCCAAAGCCGTATGAAACCAAAGCCCACACAAACATAGAGCCTGCGATTAAGCGGAGATTTGCCGACCAGTAGGCAGCAGCATTTGTTTTGTCATCTTGCATAGTGCTCACCATTGTTTTTTTGTATTTATGAATTTTTTGTGCAGCGTGGCATGGCAAATTTAACAAGCTCAGGGCCCGAAACATAACCCCCTGCTTTAGTCTATTTATGGTTTTTTAGTATTTTTTATTTTTGTAAGAAAGCACTTTTTTGCAGCTATTTATCGAAAATATCTATGTTTTTACCGAATTTAGACGAATAAAAAACAAACAAATATCGATAAAAATAAAGTGCAAGAGCAAAGATATTTCTAATTATGACCAGAACTCAGTCGAAAAATGATCTTTTGCCGACTGTATAGGTGCAAAACCGCACTGTAAAAAATGGAGTGTTCGGCGTTTTCAGCATGAATTACATTGCAACCGAGCACTGCGCATTGCACGCAGTGCTCGGCTGTTTATATCTATCAAAACGCTATACAAACGCTGCCCGCATTACGCCTCAACGCGATAGCAGTCATCTAAGGTGCTGTAACCCATGCCTGCACTTTTGCGCACTTTAATCTGCACTGGGATGCGTTCTTTGAGGGCTTCAACGTGACTGATAATGCCAATGGTTTTGCCTTCGGCATTGAGGTTATCCAGGGCATTGAGCGCCATGTCTAAGGTTTCATTATCTAAGGTGCCAAAGCCTTCATCTAAAAATAATGAATCAATGCGCGTTTTATGACTGACAAGCTCAGACAGCGCTAAGGCTAAAGCCAGACTGACTAAAAAGCTTTCACCACCGGATAAAGTACGAGTGTCGCGTCGAGCATCGCCTTGCCAGGTGTCAATAATTTCGATTTCCAGCTCACCGTGCTCACGGCGACTGAGTTGATAGCGATTGTGCAATACCAGCAGTTGTTGGTTGGCCAAGCTGATCAAATGATCCAAGGTGAGACCTTGGACAAAGCGGCGGTATTTACTGCCATCGGCGGAGCCAATTAAGCTATTGAACTGCTGCCAGTGATCGTATAACTGGCGCTGTTGTGCAATGCGGCTCAGTAAGTCTTGCTGGGTTGTACGGTTATGGCTGTCAGTGTCTAAGCGGTGGTGCACGCTGCCCAGTTGTTGGTTAAGCACACTCAACTGATGATCTATTGCTGTTCGTTGCTCAGCCAATTGAGCACTGGAATGCTCAGTTTGAGGCTGGCTGCTCAGTTGCTCAATCTGCTCTGTGGTTGCCTTGAATACAGTCTGCGCCGCTTGCAGTTGCGTATCCAACTCGTGCTTTAGGGTGTGCAATTGCTGTGCTTGTTCGGCCGGTAACAATGCACGTAAAAACGCTTGCTCATCGGCAAAAGCACTTTGTGCTAAACGCGCCTGCCATTGGGCTTGCAAGGTTAAATAACTGGCCTGCGCTTCTTCTAAGCGTTCAGTTAACGTGTGGATCTGCCCGTGCACTTGGGCGAGCTGACCTTCACTGCGTTGCAACGCAATCTCGCTGGCTGCTAAGGCTTGCGCGACGTCGGCGACTGGTGCAGATGCTTGCCTTGGATTGACATCGAGCTCTAGCCAGTGTTTTTCTGCGCTTTGCTGCTCTTTTTCTGCGCTACGCAACTCTGCCTGTAAAACATTGATGCGCAGTGCCAGCTCTTTAAGTTGGGCTTCACCTTGCTTCCACTGCTGTGCTTCTTGCTCACGCGCTTGCAACCACGGCTCAGGATCCTGCGGCAAGCTATAGCCTAAAGCTTCAAGCTGCTGTTCAAGCTGGCGTTGCTGCTCTTGCAGTTCAGCTTGCAATACCGCACTGCGCTTGCTGAAATCGGCCTCTTGCTGCTGTTGATGCTTGAGACTACTGTGTAACGTACTCATCTGTTGCTGCAGATCACGCAATGCTTGCTCAGCCTGACGGTAGTGTTTTTCACTATCAGTTAAACTTTCTTGTGCTTTTGCAATGGCATTAAGGCGCTGCTGACAATCAGCCGTGCGCTGCTTAAAGTCTGCCATAGATGCATTAAAGTCTGCTTGCGACAGGTCTTGTGCTAAACCCAACACCGACAGATGCGCAGCTTTTTCAGTGATGATAGTGTGCAGCTCCAACTCATCTGCAGCTTGCTGCTGAATCAACTGCTCATGCTGACTGCTGAGCTTGGCTAAATGCTCGGCGCAAGCCACGCCCTGCTCTCGCACACTGTCGCGCTCCACTTGCTTAGCCGCTAACGCCTGCTCGGTATGCGTTACATCTAGAGCTTGATAGGCACTGACGGCTGGATGCTCTAATGCACCACACAGCGGGCACGGCTCATGGGCTTGCAATTGCGCACGGTAAGCTTCCAAACCGACAATGCGGCGCTCTTGAGCCAGCAGTTGCTCTTTATCTTTGACCTGCTCATTTAAGTCTTTATAAGCGGTACGCAAACGCTCGCGCAGCCTTTGCTGCTCAGCTACTTGCTCTGTCAGCACGCGACAATGCTCTGCACGCTCAGTCAGCGCCGTTTGTTTAGCGCGTTCGCTGCTGTAGCCTTGTACTAACCATTGATAATACTGGCTTTGCCCATGCAATTGACCGAGCTGTTCTTGCCAAGCACTGACGCTACGCTGTTCAAGCACTTGCTCTAATGCTGTGTGTTGCATTTGCCAAGCGTGCTGCAGCGGCTTGAGCGCTGCTTCTTGCTGCTGATACAGAGCCTGCTGCGTGGCTAAATCGGCGTTGAGTGCGCTGATGCCAACGGCTAGTTTGTGCTGTTCAGCTTGGCCGTTTTCAATCGCCACCTGCTGTCGACTCAGTAAAGCAAACTCATTACGCCAAGCACTGAGATGCTCAGCTAATTGCCCATGTTGCACTCTAAGCTCACGCTGTGCGATCAACTGCTGCTCGGCGTTTTGTGCTGATTGCAGCTGTGCATTAACCTGTGCAACGGCCTGTTCAGCATACTGATAGCGCTGCCATGACCACTGCTCTACTTCTTGTTTAAAGGCTCGCTGTTTTTCTTGGGTGCTAGTTAAAGTGTGCTGGCTGTGCCCTACCGCCTGCTCAGCCGTGTGTAGAGCTTTATAGTCCGTCTGTAATACAGCGGCTGGAGCATGCTCAGACAAGCGCTGCAAATCCATACGATGCGTTTGTTGCTCGGCTTCGACACTGTGCAACTGCAACTGAGCTTTGCTGTGCCGGGCTTGCGCCTGATCTAAATGACTGCGCCATTGTTGTTGCTGATGTAGGTCTGCTTGCTGCTG
Organism: Gammaproteobacteria bacterium; assembly: GCA_012800475.1. GTDB lineage: Bacteria > Pseudomonadota > Gammaproteobacteria > Pseudomonadales > Pseudomonadaceae > Denitrificimonas. The sequence goes on along the minus strand of JAAZJF010000235.1, from coordinate 1,155 downwards.
TTTTAGGATGCTGGCTTCTTGCTCAGCCGCGACCAATTGCGCCTTGGTTTCGCTCAACTGTTCAGCGCTGAGCAACTGCAAGCCTTCAGCTCGACTGCTTAGATTATCTAAAATATGGCGCTGTTCTTTTTGCATGCCATGAACATGCTTGGAAATATCACCGTAAATTTCAGTGCCAGTCAGCTGCTCTAATAAACCTGCGCGATCATTGGCATTGGCCTCTAAAAACGCCGCAAAACCGCCTTGCGCCAGCATCATTGACTGAGTAAAACGCTGAAAATCCAAACCGGTTAAGCGCTCAACTTCTTTGGGTTTTTCGCTGAGTTTGTCGGTAATAATGCGTCCATCGGCATGCGCCAGCTCAGTTTTAGCATCCTGCAACGCACCATCGGCTTTATTGCGGGCGCGGCGCTGACTCCAAAAAGCACGGTAACTTTCATCCTTAACCGCAAATTCAACTTCCACCAAACACTCAGCTGTGTGCCGCGTCATCAGCTCATTGCTGTTTTTAGACAGGCTGCTCATGCGCGGAGTGCGGCTGTACAGCGCCAGACTGATCGCATCCAATAAAGTGGTTTTACCCGCTCCTGTGGGCCCGGTAATTGCAAACAGGCTGCTGCCATTAAAAGGCTCTTGGGTGAAATCGATCTTCCACTCACCCTTTAAAGCGTTGATGTTTTTTAAGCGAATACTCAAAATTTTCATGCCTGCCCCTCCTGCAGTGATTCCAGCACTTGGGCATGCAAAGCTTTAAGCACACTGATCTGCTCATCCGTTAATTCTTCGTTATGCAAACGTTTGGCAAACACCTCATCAGGTGTCAACTCAGCCAACAACTCACCTGAGTCGCGGGTTAAACCCGCCACTGTATTGCTACGCAAACGACGCACGCGTAACACTTCCACCGGTAAATCTGCACACAAGGCTGCCACGCGCTCATCTAAATCAGCGAAATAGTCATCCACCTTCACTTGAATTTCCAGCCAAGTGATGGCGTCCGGATCAAGCTCTTCAGCCAGTTGTACAAAGGCTTGCTCAAGCTCAGCCAAACTACCAGACAAGGACACCAAGCGCTGAAAACACGGGATATGCAGCGACGTTACGCTGTGCAAACCTGTGGCAGTGAGATCAACCTGCAACAGCTCTTTTTGCTGT
>JAAZJF010000234.1 GCA_012800475.1 Gammaproteobacteria bacterium | reverse complement strand
TTGATACTGTTCGTGCATGATTTTATGTGTTTATCGTCAAGAAAGTCAGAAGAAGGATGCACCGCAGCGCAGCCATGAAAAATATCTGCCTAGCATACATGAGGCGGGCGCAAGGAGGGAAACGGCAATTGCTTGTGAGGATCAGGCCAAATCATGCGATGCTTAGCAATTAAAATGCTACGGATCGCTATACGCTGATGCGGTCTTTTAGGCGTGAGCACTGGGTGTTGCGCTTGACCCGCGGCAGTTGGCTGGGCATCCTTTGTTGCACATTTTAACCCTCTTTGAGTAATAGTCATGAAACTAGAAACGATTGCGCTGCACGTTGGTTACAAGTCTGACCCAACCACCAAATCAGCTGCTGTACCGATTTACCAAACCACCTCCTATACCTTTGATGATACCCAGCACGGTGCTGACTTATTTGACCTGAAAGTACCGGGTAATATTTATACGCGTATCACCAACCCCACCAACGATATTCTTGAGCAGCGTGTGGCTGCACTGGAAGGTGGCGTCGCAGCTTTAGCCATGGCCTCAGGTATGGCGGCGATTACTGCAGCGATTCAGACCATTGCTGAAGTGGGCGATAATATTGTTTCAGTGGCTTCCTTGTACGGCGGCACTTACAACCTGTTTGCCCACACACTACCGCGCCAAGGGTTAGAAGTACGTTTTGCACCTTACAACGATCTTGCTGCACTCGAAGCGCTGATTGATGACAAAACGAAAGCCGTATTCTGTGAAAGTATCGGTAACCCAGCGGGCAATATCGTTGATATTCAAGCCTTGGCTGATATTGCGCACCGCCATGGCGTGCCGTTAATCGTCGATAACACCGTGCCAAGCCCGGCGTTATGCCGCCCGATTGAGCACGGTGCAGATATTGTTATTCAAGCACTGACTAAATATATGGGCGGTCACGGCACCACCATTGCTGGCGCTATTATTGACTCAGGTAAATTCCCTTGGGCCGAGCACGCGGATCGCTTCCCATTGCTCAATACGCCGGATGTGTCCTACCACGGTGTGGTCTACACCAAAGATTTTGGTCCAGCGGCGTTTATTGCCCGCTGCCGTGTGGTGCCGCTGCGTAATATGGGTGCTGCGTTATCACCTTTTAATGCGTTTTTGATTATGCAAGGTATGGAAACATTATCGCTGCGTATGGAGCGCCACTGCGAAAACGCACAGAAAGTTGCCGAGTTCTTAGAAACACACGAGCAAGTGGCATGGGTTAACTTTGCGGGCTTACCGAGTCATCCCGATCACGCCATGGCGCAGAAATATATGGGCGGTAAAGCCTCGGCCATTATGTCCTTTGGCGTAAAGGGCGGTGAAGCTGCAGCGGTTAAATTTATTGATGCGCTGCAGTTGCTCTACCGTTTGGTCAATATCGGTGATGCTAAATCCTTGGCTTGCCACCCAGCGACCACCACGCACCGCCAGCTTAATGCTGATGAAATGGAAAAGGTGGGTGTGAGTAAAGACCTGATTCGCTTGTCGATTGGTATCGAACACATTGATGATATTTTAGCTGATATCACGCAGGCGCTGGCTGCGGCCAAGTAATACGTGTTGCGCGCTGCCCATAGTATGGCGGCGCGCTTTTTAGGTCTTTAAATCGGATGGCACCTTTATGAAACATATTATGGTGGCCCATGACCTCAGTGATAACGCCAAGGTGGCTTTGCAGCGCGGCGCACAATTAGCGCAGCAGCATCAAGCGCGTTTAAGTGTGTTGTATGTGTTAGAAAATCATTTGCCGATGCCAGTGATCGAAAAACACATGCTCACCGCTGATGCGTTAATCAATCAGCAATTGAGTGACTGTGCTGTACATGACGCTCAAGTACTGATCAAAATGGGTCGGCCGGCACAAGTGATTGTGGCGGCGCAGCAAGCGCATAGCGTTGATTTTCTGGTGATGGGTGATCACCACCAAGACTCGCCAGAGTACTTTTCTGGTACCACTTTAGAGCGTGTATTACAGCGCAGTGCGGTGCCAGTATTGTTGGCGATTGAGCCTGAAATGCAGGCTTATCAGCGTGCGCTCGTGCCGCTGGATTTCTCTTTGTGTGCTTGCCATGCGCTGCACCATGTCTACAAAGTGTTGTCTGCGAACGCACATATTCATGCACTGCATGTATTGGAAGTGGCTGAAGTACACGGCCGTGATGATGAGTCTGAGATGAGCTGGCAGGCCTCATTGTTTGATCAGTTGGTGATGGATGAGCGGGCTAAATTACCCGTGGAAGGGCCCAGTATCAGCCATGAATTGCGTCAAGGTGAACTACACAATTGTTTAGCGCAGGTGATTGTTGAGCAACAACCGCAGGTGTTGGCGATTGGTAAGCATGGGCGCGGCGTATTGGCGGATGCGCTGTTGGGCAGTCTGGCACAATATTTTCTCGAGCATCCACCCTGTGACGTGTTAGTGGTGAAGTAGCGAGTAAGGTTGAGTGATGCAGCTCAACCTCTCTTCAAAGGTGTCTAGCGTGTTGTGCGCAATCAGCGGTAGTCGTTGAGCATCGCGCTGAATGTTTCACGTAAAGCCTCTGCTGATGCCTGTCCTTGCGCGTTACTGCGCACGCGAGCTTGTGTACGCCAGACCGATGCTTGGCTGTGGTTATCAGTGAAGTTGAGCGTCAGTTGCAGCTGATGTTCAGTGTAGCTACGCGGGGTGAGCGGCACTTGCATGCCGATGCCTGAATACCCATAACGATCATGGTAAGAGCGCCGGTGCCCGTAGCCGACACCGTAATGCACACTTGGGTAGTAAGGGTCGTAATCATGGCGAATGCGCTCGCTGAGCTGACTGCTCAATTGCACTTTGAGTTCACACTGCTCGCTGGAGGATGCGGCGCGTAAACCGTGCTGCTCTAATTGTTCGGCCAGTATGCTGTGCGCTGAGTTTTGCGTGGTTGTCGCACGCCCAGCATGCTCCCAGCACCAGTAGGTGTAGTGCTGTGTGCTGGTTGGCGCAGGGTAGGCGCTGCGATCAAAATGTGTGGCGGCAGCTGCAGGCGCGGGCGGCAAAGGAACGCGCTCACCCTGATACGGGTTACTGGCTTGGCAGCCCACTAAACATAGCGTAATCGCACCTAAGCATAGATAAGAGCGCATGGTCTGTCTCCAGAGAACTCAATGATTCTTAGTCTACTGCGCCGCTGCGTGGCTGGCAAAGCCAATGTAGATAGCGACCTAAGCCGGATAAAGCCGGATGGCGGCGGTAGCTCAGTTCGGTGCTGATCAGCTCCTCGGCGGCAATTTTTTGTCGAAATTGCGGCTGCATATAATCATGAAAAACACGAATGCCACTGCGATGCTGAATCAACCACAGAGGCTCTGCCTGAGTGGTCAGTTCGCGTGGATCAAGCGGTTGCTGAGGGGTTAAACCACCTGCGTCACCGGTAAAGCGCTGTTGGTTGAGTTTACGTAAATTACCTTTAATAAGGTTTTGTAAAATCAATGCGTCTTTATTGTAAAACGCCAAGGACAGCCAACCTTGCGCCGCGGTTAAGCGGTGCAGCGCCGCCAAAATAGCATGGGGGTCGGCGAGCCATTCCAGCACGGCATGGCACAGCACTAAGTCGTACGGCGTATGCTCTTGCTGCGCAAAGCTTTGCCAATCTGAGTGAATAAAAGTGGCGCTGCACTGCGCTGCACTAAAACGTTGTTGCGCAGCTTCTAGCATGGATAATGCCGGCTCAACTAAGGTGACTTCGTGCCCTTGCTGCGCTAACCAAAGCGACATATGCCCCAGCCCTGCACCTATATCCAGTACGCGCAAGGGACGTTGCGGTATCACCTCGTTTAGATCAGCTTGCAGTACAGCCAGACGAATAGCGCCTTTGTTACTGCCATAAATTTTCTCGGCAAAACGAATCGCCAGTTCATCAAAGTGGTGGTCGTGCATGGGGTACTCTTTTCAATATCAGCGACACAGTCATCCAGTGGTCTTGCGCCTGAATCAGTGCGCTGCAGTGCAGTTCAATAGCTCAAGCGCAACGGCGCACTCGGCTTAGGCGATAATGGAGCGCACAATAAGCCTATTTTTCCGGTTTGTCTTGTTCGGGGCACTCAGGCCGAGTGCCGTAGTCTTCTTCTGCGCAAGGGCGAACGCGCCGCTTATCGTTGAGTGTGGTTTGCCGTAAATGAAAAGGTTGCGCGGGTGTGCGCTCGAGGACGGCATCGTTTTCATTAATAATTTCCACTGCCAGCAGATGCGTACCTCGGTGCACATCAGTCATTTTTAACACAGGGCTGCGAGTTGCTTCGCCCACCGGTTGGCCATCGAGAATAAAACGATAGCGATGCCCTGCGAATAAACTGGGTTCGCTGCTCACCGTGACAATCAGTTGCTGATCATTGGCGCGCACCGTGGCATCCGGCTCAGGAACCAAAATACGCAGCATTTCATATTGCACGGCTAAAGCGGGCGGGGTGTCTACATAGACGGGTGGTGGGTTGATTGCGGGAGCGTCAGTTGGCGCGGCTGTTTGATTGAGCGGAGCCATGCGCAGTGTTTTGACCTGCTGATGCTTGGGCGGTTGATCAGTAAACACCTGCGCGCCATTGGCATCGGTATAAGTATAAATCGCTGCTTGCGCAAGCGTTGTGGCGCCCAATAAAACTGCGCACACCCCTAGGTAAACATTCATGGCGCAAAGAGCGGCTTAGGTTTAGCGCTAAAGGCTGGGCTGGCGTTGTGCACGCGTTGCAAAAACAGAGTCTGCTCGCTACTGGTTTGGATCACCTGTTCACCGGCTAGCACCTGCACGGCTAAACGATGCTCACCGCGCTCTAGATTATTGACGGCCATACGCACAGAGGATGTGACCGGCCCGTAAGGCTGCTCATTGAGCAGTAACTGCAAACGATGCTCCGGCGCGAGACTGGGAGCGATTTCAATCTGTGCAATAAAACTGCCATTGTTGGCGCGTAAAGCCTGCTCTTCAGGCAAACCCACCAATTGCAAAGTGCTGTAAGGAGCGAGCTGCACCACAGTCTGTGGGGCTGAATCATCACGTGCGGTTGTATCCCGCTGCGAGTCGGTCACACTATTAATAGGCGGCAAGTCAATGGTGCTGGCCTTGGCATCGACAGGAGGGCGGTCGGTGTACACTCGATTACCTTTAGCATCGGTGTATTGATAAATCTGGGCCGTTGCTGGCAATACACTCATCAGTAAAACTGTAGCGAAGACAAGGCGCATAATCGACTCTCTTTATCAGTGTTGAAATGTTGCGCGCTTGATCATTTAAGATCTGCGCCCAGCTGTTTTCTTAATAAAAATCAAGTGTCACACTGCGTGCAGTTTTTTGATCCTGTGACCTATGGCTGAAAAGTGTTGTTGTACTGCGCACACTAAAAATCAGTACAATACGCTAGCTAGACTGTGGTCTATTGGGTACATTATGGCGCATGTTTTCACGCAATAACTTGCCTTAGGGCTAGCGTTGCTCACAGGCAACAGTCAAAATAGCTTATTGAATATATTTTAAGCGTCTCGCCTTTGGTTTTTGACGCATTCCGAGTCCAAATGACTCAGGAAATATGGCGAGCGCACTGCCCGCAAACCTGTTGCTAGGTGGGCATCTCGATTATGAAGTCCCGGAGACCATGATGTCAAAGTCGCTCGAACTGATACAAACCCATAACGCTAAGTGGATTGATTTGCGTTTCACCGATATCGGCGGGCAACAGCACCATATCACGATGCCAGCGCGTGACGCTGATGATGATTTCTTCGAGCAAGGCAAGATGTTTGATGGCTCCTCTATGGCGGGTTGGAAGGGCATTGAAGCATCCGACATGATCCTGTTGCCTGATGACAGCACTGCAGTAATGGACCCCTTCACTCAAGAGCCGACTTTGATTTTAGTCTGTGACGTGATTGAGCCTTCGACGATGCAAGGCTATGACCGTGACCCGCGCGCGATTGCTTCACGTGCAGAAGAATACTTAAAGTCGACCGGTATCGGTGACACCGTGTTTGTTGGTCCTGAGCCTGAGTTTTTCATCTTTGATGAAGTGAAGTTCAAGTCTGATATGTCAGGCTCCATGTTCAAGATTTATTCTGAACAAGCGGCGTGGAACAGTGATGCAGACATTGAAGGTGGTAACAAAGGGCACCGTGTTGGCGTGAAAGGCGGTTATATGCCGACGCAGCCGAGCGACTACGACCATGAAATCCGCACTGCGATGTGTAATGCCTTAGAAGAAATGGGGCAGTTTGTTGAAGTGCATCACCATGAAGTGGCGACCGCTGGTCAGAACGAAATTGGCACGCGCTTTAACACCTTGGTGGCTAAGGCTGATGAAGTCCAAGCATTAAAATACGTGGTGCATAACGTGGCAGACGCCTATGGTCGCACTGCCACCTTTATGCCTAAGCCGCTGTATGGCGATAATGGCTCAGGCATGCATGTGCATATATCGATTGGTTCAGCTGGGAAAAACGTGTTCTCCGGCGAAGGTTATGCCGGTTTATCTGATATCGCCCTGTATTTTGTTGGCGGTATCATTAAACACGGTAAAGCCCTGAATGCGCTGACCAACCCGTCAACCAACTCCTATAAGCGTCTGGTGCCTGGTTTTGAAGCGCCGGTGATGTTGGCTTATTCTGCGCGCAACCGCTCTGCATCCATTCGTATTCCTTATGTGACCAGCCCCAAAGCCCGCCGTATTGAAGCGCGCTTCCCGGATCCGTCGGCGAACCCGTACTTGGCCTTTGCGGCATTATTGATGGCCGGTTTAGACGGTATTCAAAACCGTATTCACCCCGGTGATGCAGCGGATAAAAACCTTTATGACCTACCACCCGAAGAGTCAAAAGAAATCCCACAGGTGTGCGGCAGCCTCAAAGAAGCTTTAGATGCACTGGATGGCGATCGCGACTTCCTCTTGCGCGGTGGTGTGTTTAGTAATGAGTTCTTAGATGCTTTTATTGCGCTTAAAGCTGAAGAAGAGTTGCGTGTACGCACCTTTGTCCACCCTTTAGAGTATGAGCTGTATTACAGCTGTTAAGACGCAGAACTGCGAAGTGAACAGAGTTGCGAGCACCTTGCTGCCCGTGACTCTGTTCGTTTTTTAAGCATATTTTTGAAAAAGCTGCTATTATTTGCGCCCATTTTTGCGGTTGCTTTGGTAACCCATCTTAGCGATCTGTTTGTGTTATGAAATTAATTCTAAAGTCCTTCCCTGAAATTACTATTAAGAGCCGTCCTGTACGTCGGCAATTTATGCGTCAGCTCGGGAAAAATATCCGCACCGTATTACGTGATCTTGATCCGAACGTCAAAGTCATAGGTGAGTGGGATAATTTAGAGTTATTTACAGCGCTTGAAGATCCAGCGCAGTTACAAGAGTTGTATGCGCGCTTGCGTTGTACGCCAGGGGTGTCGCACTTTTTCCAAGTGCTGGAATACCCTTTGGGTGATTTCGATGATATTACCGCGCGCTGCAAAGAACATTATGCTGACTTGTTAAAGGGCCGTATATTTTCTGTGCGTTGTAAGCGCAGTGGTAAACACAGCTTTAGCTCAGTGGATGTGGAACGTTATGTTGGCAGTCAGTTACGCCAACAGTGCGGCGCTGCTGGGATTGATTTGCGTCATCCTGAAGTTGAAGTGCGCTTCGAGATTAACGGTCAGCGACTCTTTATTGAGTATGAGCGTCACCAAGGTATCGGTGGCTATCCTCTGGGCAGTATCGAGCAAGTCCTGGTGTTGATGTCAGGTGGTTTTGACTCCAGTGTCGCAGCCTATCAAATGATGCGTCGCGGCTTAATGACGCATTTTTGCTTTTTTAATCTAGGCGGGCGCGCGCATGAGTTGGGCGTGAAAGAAGTGGCCCAGTACCTGTGGAAAAAGTATGGCAGTTCGCATCGCGTTTTATTTATCAGTGTGCCCTTTGAAGAAGTGCTGGGTGATATCTTAGAGCATGTCGATGACAGCCATATGGGCGTGGTGCTTAAACGGATGATGCTTAAAGCTGCGGATGCCATTGCTGAAGATTTACAGCTGGATACTTTGGTGACCGGCGAAGCGATATCTCAAGTGGCCAGTCAAACACTGACCAATTTGGCGGTGATTGATCGGGCAACAGAAAAGTTAGTGTTGCGCCCACTGATTACCGAACATAAGCAGGATATTATCCGTACTGCTGTAGAAATCGGTACCGCTGATTTTGCGGCAAATATGCCTGAGTATTGCGGTGTGATATCCGTCAGCCCCAAAACTAAAGCTAAACTTGGGCGCGTTGAGCATGAAGAAACGCATTTAGATCCAAACCTGTTACAGCGTGCAATTGAGCGCACCACATATATCACTATGGATAAAGTCCTAGATGAGCTCAGTAAAGATATTCAGGTTGAGGAAGTGCGTGAAGCCTTATCAGGGCAGATTGTGATTGATATCCGCCATCCAGACCAAGTTGAAGATCAGCCGCTTGATTTAGGTGCTATTGAACAGCTTGATGTACCCTTCTATGCGATTAACAGTCGCTTTAAAGATTTTGACCCTAATCGCCAATATCTGCTCTACTGCGATCAGGGTATAATGAGCAAATTACACGCGCATCATCTGTTGCATGAAGGCTATGCCAATGTGCGTGTTTACCGTCCTGATACAGTGCAACGGCCGCGCGCAAGCAGTCATGCATGATTAGATATCTGTTATGGATTTGTTTGTGGAGCTGTGTGGCAACACCGCAGCAGTTACGTCCACCAGACCGATAACTCCTTAGCACTTTGCTTCGAACTGACACGTTTTGCGTGCAGCCTACATATTTTACTTGAGATAAGCTTGTGATTGAAAATTTACGCAACATTGCCATTATTGCTCACGTTGACCACGGTAAAACCACTCTGGTTGATGCCCTGCTACGTGCTTCTGGAACGCTAGACCGTAAAGAACTCGATTCTGATCGCGTGATGGACTCTAACGACCAGGAGAAAGAGCGCGGTATTACCATTCTGGCAAAAAATACGGCGATCAAATGGAAAGACTACAACATCAACATCGTTGACACCCCTGGTCACGCGGACTTCGGTGGTGAAGTTGAGCGCGTAATGAGCATGGTGGATTGCGTGTTGTTGGTGGTTGACTCCATTGATGGCCCGATGCCACAAACACGTTTTGTAACGCAAAAAGCGTTCCAGGCAGGTTTAAGCCCAATCGTTGTGATCAACAAAGTTGACCGTCCTGGCGCGCGTCCGGACTGGGTTGTTGATCAGGTATTTGACCTGTTTGATAACTTGGGTGCAACTGAAGAGCAGCTGGACTTCCCAATCGTTTACGCCAGTGCGTTGAATGGTGTGTCGGGTATGGATCCAGAAGAAATGACAGAAAACATGGACGTCTTGTTCCAGGCTGTTGTTGATAACGTTGCACCACCTGCTGTTGACCCAGAAGGTCCATTCCAGATGCAAATCTCGGCACTGGACTACAACAACTTCCTCGGTATTATCGGTATTGGCCGTATCACTCGTGGTCGTATCAAGGCTAACAGCCCAGTGACCTCAATTGATGCTGAAGGTAAGCGCCGTAACGGTCGTATCTTGAAGCTGATGGGGCACCACGGTCTACACCGTGTTGAAGTTGAAGAACCACAAGCCGGTGATATCGTCTGTATCAGTGGTTTTGAACCATTGTTTATCTCTGACACTTTGTGCGACCAAGCGCACGTTGAAGCTTTACCACCATTAAGCGTTGATGAGCCAACTGTAAGCATGACTTTCCAGGTGAACGATTCTCCGTTCGCAGGTAAAGAAGGTAAGTTCGTGACCAGTCGCAACCTGAAAGAGCGTCTGGAAAAAGAGCTACTACACAACGTTGCATTGCGTGTTGAGCAAGGCGATGACGTAGACAAGTTTAAAGTATCGGGTCGTGGTGAATTACACCTGTCAGTACTGATTGAAACCATGCGTCGCGAAGGCTACGAGATGGGTATTTCACGTCCAGAAGTTGTGATCAAAGAAGTTGACGGCGTTAAGCAAGAGCCGTACGAGAACGTCATTCTGGATATCGAAGAGCAGCACCAAGGTTCGATCATGGAGCAGTTCGGTTTACGTAAAGGTGAGCTGACCGACATGGTTCCGGACGGTAAAGGTCGTATTCGTCTTGAGTACACCGTACCTGCACGTGGTTTGATTGGTTTCCGTAACCAGTTTATGACCATGACTTCAGGTACTGGTATTTTGACCGGTATGTTCAGCCACTACGGTCCAATTAAGGGCGGTGAAGTGACCAGTCGTCAGCAGGGCGTACTGATCTCTATGGCCACCGGTAAGGCATTGACTTACTCGCTAGAAACTCTACAAGAGCGCGGTAAGCTGTTCTTAACACCGGGTGAAGAAATTTACGAAGGTCAGTTGGCGGGTATTCACAGCCGCGACAATGACTTGGCGATTAATCCAACTAAAGCGAAGAAACTCGACAACATGCGTGTGTCGGGTAAAGAAGAAACCACAGCATTGGTTCCGCCAATCCGTTTCTCTTTGGAACAAGCGCTTGAGTTCATCGAAGACGATGAGCTGGTTGAAGTGACGCCTAAGTCGATTCGTCTGCGTAAGAAGTATCTGACTGAAAATGACCGTAAGCGTCATAGTCGTAACAAAGTCTAATTTGCTTTAGCTGTACCCAAAACCCGCACCGGCAACGTTGCGGGTTTTTTAATGGCCGCTTAATAAGCCTAAAAGCTCTGCTTTAGCAACGGCTGGGTTGCGTCGTGATACCTGTAGTTTTTTGTAGATACGCTGAATATGTGCTTTTACTTCTACGTTATTTCTGCGTCACTAATCTCTCATAAAACTGTCATCTCTTTGACATCTAGCCCGCCTAATCTGACTGCATCGTAATTAAGCGCCTTGATGAGGTTGTGCTATGAGTCAGTTTGAGTTGCAAGATGAGTTGAATCATCCGCGTACGGAAACACCAGAGTTTACTCAGATGGCTGAGCGTGGTCTGTCGCGACGTCGTTTTCTGGGTGCGACTGCTGCTTTAGGTGCGGTGACCTTTTTTAGTATGACGCCTGTCAGTCGATCGATTGCCGCAGCATTGTCGCCAACAGCTAGCTCTTTGCTGGGTTTTAAAGCTGTGC
>JAAZJF010000233.1 GCA_012800475.1 Gammaproteobacteria bacterium | reverse complement strand
CTGCCGCCGCTAAGCGTGGCAAGCTGACACCCATACGACTTTGCACCCACTCTTGGCCATACGCCACTTGCAGTAAAATCAACGCCACTGCGGTAATCAAACCCGCAATAAAGCCGCCACCGGGCTCATTGTGACCGCGCAAGAAAATAAATATCGACACCAACAGCGCCAATGGCAATACCAAACGCGCCAGCATACCTAGCATCATAGGATGTGTTTCCGTTGACCAAGCACGACCCATGGTATCTACACGTGCACGCGGCAGGCTTAAACCTTGCAACAATGCCACAGTGGCAATAGCTGTGATCGCTAACACACTGATTTCACCCAAGGTATCAAAACCTCGAAAGTCCACTAAAATCACGTTGACAACGTTAGTACCACCGCCACCGGTCAAGCTATTGGCCAAGAAGAAATCAGCAATGCTTTGATACGGACGGGTTAATACCGCAAAGGTTAGAACAGCCATCAGCACCGCACAGCTGGCGGCGATGCCATAGTCGCGCAAACGCAATAAACTGCTGGATTCTAAAGGCGCTTGCGCAGGCAAGAAGTACACCACCAACAGCATCAGCAAAATGGTCACAACCTCAACCACCAGTTGCGTCAAAGCCAAATCCGGTGCTGAGAAGCGCGCAAACACCATGGCCACGACTAACCCCACCACACTGAGCATCAGCAGTGCGGTTAAACGCTGGCGGTGTAAACCCATAGTCAATAGCGCACTGACTGCCATCACACCTAAACCTAAAGCAGTCAGCGGATCCACTGGAGTTAAGGCTACATCACCGGTGATTTGTGATAATGGTGCTAACCACACCGTCAACATCACAATCACCGCCAGCAATAACAGGCTGATATAGCGCTGCAAAGAGCCGTTCTCGATCAAAGCCAATGCACGCGACACAAAGCCATAGAGGAAACGCACACTGCCTTCAAACACGGTACGGCCATTGATATCAGGTAAGCCTTCATACCAACGGAACAAAGGTGCGCGCTGACTGTAAACAATCACTCCACCAATCAAGGCTAAAACACTCATCAACAACGGCATATTAAAGCCATGCCAGATGGCCAAATCATATTCAGGCAGCGCATGCCCCAAGCTGGCTTGTGCAGCCACGGCAAGCAATGAATCAATGGTAAAGGCCGGCAGCATCCCCACTAATAAGCAGCAAAACACCAGCACTTCCACCGGGATTTTCATATAACGCGGCGGCTCATGCGGCGGGAATTTTGGCAGATTAATGGGCGTACCATTAAAGAACACATCGTGAATAAAGCGCAGCGAGTACGCCACCGAAAACACACCAGCGATGGTCGCCATAGTGGGCAGCAACCAGCTAAAACTGCCCAATAAATGCTGGTGTAAAGTTTCCGAGAAAAACATTTCCTTACTTAAAAAGCCATTGAGTAACGGCACGCCAGCCATGGCTGATGACGCCACCATCGCCAACACCGCAGTGTGCGGCATATACTTCCATAAACCATTAATACGCCGCATATCACGACTGCCCGTTTCATGATCAATAATACCAGCGGCCATAAACAGCGATGCTTTAAAAGTGGCGTGATTAATAATATGGAAAATGGCTGCAACCGGGGCAAAATCTGAATCCAAACCAAACAATAAGGTAATCAAACCCAAATGGCTGATGGTTGAATACGCCAACAAGCCTTTTAAGTCATGCTGAAATAAGGCGGTCACCGCGCCCACTAACAAGGTGATCAAACCGGTAAAGGTGACTAAATAGAACCACCAATCCGTGCCTGATAACAGCGGATATAAACGCGCCAGCAAAAATACGCCCGCTTTAACCATGGTCGCTGAGTGCAAGTACGCCGATACCGGCGTCGGCGCTGACATGGCATGCGGCAGCCAAAAGTGAAACGGAAACTGAGCTGACTTTGTGAACACGCCCAGCAGCACCAACACCAGCGCGACAGGGTATAAACTGTGCGCACGCAGCACGTCACCCGCAGCCAGCACATCGGTTAACTCGTAACTGCCAACCACATGACCGATCACCAAAATCCCTGCCAGCAGCGCTAACCCGCCACCGCCGGTGACCGCTAATGCCATGCGCGCACCTTGGCGCGCGGCAGTTTGATGACTCCAAAAACCAATCAATAAAAATGATGACAGACTGGTCAATTCCCAGAACATCAGCATCAACAATAAGTTACCGGCTAAAACCAAGCCCAGCATCGAGCCCATAAAGAGCAATAAACAGGTAAAGAAACGTGCTACTCGCTCTTGTTCAGATAAGTAATAGCGCGCATACAGAATGACCAGCAGGCCAATCCCAAGAATCAATAAAGAAAAAAGATAACTTAAACCGTCAAGACGAAAGCTTAGGTTGAGTCCCAGCTGGGTAATCCAAGCGTACTGGACACTGATCACCTCACCGGCGAGCACCTGTGAGGTTTGGCTTAATAGCAAGCCCAGCCCAATCAAGGGCGCAACAGCGGTTGCCACAGCGATCCAGGTTTGCCCGCGGCGTGCAGCCAAGAAAGGCAAGATCACCGCAAGAAAAGGTGCAAAAACTAACGCAAGTAAAACCACAGCAGCCTCCATAGTTGTTCTGCCGGACGAACAGGAGACACCCAGCGATCGAAAAAACGGCGATTATCCAGCACAAAGCAACAGGTGTCTGTAAAATTTATGTTACTAAATTAAACAGCGCCTTAAAAAGTACAGTACTGAACATCAGATATTAAAAAAGCCCTCAGTGATATATGAGTCACTCAGGGCTTAGTTGAGCAGTGACGCTCGAGGTTACTTAAGGTGCAACGCGGCTCTGGCCATTCACGTTAGTGATGCGCACACGCTGGCCAATACGTAACACTTGATTGGGCTCTACAGCTTGTACATAAGCACGTAACACACCATCGTCCTCACGCACAGTGATCTCTACACCTTGGGTGCGAGTAATACCTTCTTCAGCTGCCGCACCGGCTAAACCACCTGCCACCGCACCAATCACTGCAGCAACCGCGCTACCGCGACCACCACCGACAGTACTACCGGCGATACCACCAATCACTGTACCGGCTCCAGCACCAATGGGCGTTTTGGTCCCTTCAATTTTAACTGGACGCAATGACTCAATCGTTCCCATACGTATTGTTTGTACTTTACGTGCATCAGCACGCGAGTAACTATCGCCCGTAAGATTAGAAGCACAGCCTGTTAAAAGCATGCTCAGTGCTGTAAAAGTTGCGGCAAAAACAATAGACTTGCGCATATGGAATACCCCTTAATATAAAAATATCGACTATCAAAGACAGTTAAACACTCGATATGTTACCACCAACCACGAGGACCCTATGGATTATTTTATTATTGCAGTAGCAACACTCTCAGGACTGTATTTTCATTGGTGGATTTTTGCACGCATTAAGCGCTGGACCCATCGCGACTTAGCTTTATCAATGGCCGGTGATGACCCGCAGAAAAAAGCGTATATGCTGGAAAAGCTCGAGGAAGCGGCGCAACTCAAAGTTAAGAAAGCAGACTTAGAAACTTGGCTCAACCAAGCAGCTGATCAATACAGCGCGGGATAAATTTCGGCACGTTCTCAGTAACAACACAGCCAACCACTCAAACATCAACTGAGCGTGCATTGCACACGCCCAGTCGTAATTTTTAAGGCGCTAAACGCTCACGCGACCAAGCGCCATCG
>JAAZJF010000396.1 GCA_012800475.1 Gammaproteobacteria bacterium | reverse complement strand
TGAAACCTGTGAAAGCCACTGAGATATATTTTAAGTGTTCTGCAGCATCAATCACTTCACCGCTGAGTGGTGTATTGGCGATTATTATAATGTCAGCGTCTTTGATTCTTGCTTTAAGAGTCTCATCATCTAATTTGCCATCGGTGTATGCGACTAACTCGTGGCCATGATCAGTTAAAGGTTGTGCTATTAAATTTAACTCTTCGTCGCTAATGCCTAAAGACTCTAAGATTACAATTTTCATTTTACCTTCTGTTTTCCCTCAGTTTTAAGTTTTACAGTTGATAACTAAGCCGTGCTGACCCAATAGGTCGTCTTAATTGCAGCCATGATACCTGTTTAGGCCACAGAGTTTAAATTTCGCTACGAAGCCTAAACGCAATATTCATCTTCGCTGCTTGGCTAAAGTCCTGAAAATAGCAGTGCATGCAGGTTGTGTTTGACTTAAAAGGTTGAGGCTATTGCTGCTTCGTAAAATTAGGTTTTATTTAAATCGATGGCCGAAGGCGGCAACCACCAAAAGTAAGCCGGCTAACACAGCAAAAGCTGCACTCAGTGAGCTGTAATGCGCCACTGCACCCATCATCGCGGGGCCGGCCAATACACCGGCAAAGCCGATGGTGGTGGCGGCGGTAATGGCTAAATGGGTGGGCATATAGGTTTGCTTGCTTAAAGACGAAATCAAGACCGGCGAAACGTTAGCGCATCCCAGGCCACATAGGGCAAAACCCAGCAAACTGACACCCCAGTGTGTGCTGATAATACTAAGCGCAACACCGCCAGCAGCGAGCAAGCCGCCGCCGACAATCACTCGGACACGGCCGAGCATCTGTACTAAACCATCACCAAGAAAGCGGCCTGTGGCGACCATGGCTGAAAAGCTGGCATAGCCAAGACCTGCTTGTGCCGTGGCGATATGTTTGTCTTCAATCAGATATAAAGCGCTCCAGTCAAGCATGACCCCTTCAGCGAGATAAACGATAAAGCACATTAAACCAACCAAAACAATCCAGCTATTGGGCCAGATAAATGAGTCTTTACCGCTGAGGGTGCGCTCATCTAAATAACCACGTACGGCAAATAAACTCAGCAGTAATATAAGCGTCATGCTTGCTAGAGTGCTGAGTAGGGCCGATAAACCCAGAGTGAGCAGGCCAATCATGAGTACTGACCCAGCAATGGTGCCTACGCTGAACATGCCATGAAAATTGGACATCATGCTGCGATTGGCACGATTTTCAACGCTGAGGCCTTGGATGTTGAGAATGACATCCAGCACGCCCATGCTGCCACCAAAGATAAAAAGTGCTGCACCCAGCAGCCACAGTGATGAGGCTGTGGCCATGGTAAATAACGCGCCAAGCAAGAGCAGGGTGATCATAAATAAGCAGCGACGAATACTAAAAGTATTGGTTAAGACTGCAGATAACGGCATGCACGTCAGCGAGCCGACGCCAATGCATAGCAGCATGAGACCGAAGGTCGCATCGCTCATGGGAATATTGAGGCGTACATAAGGTACTAAGGGCGCCCAAATAGCTAGGCATAAACCGGCAATAAAAAAGCCAATACGGCTGGCAAGGATCGTAAATAGTAATGAATCAGGCTGGGGTGCTTTGGATAACATAGGGTTTCAACTCTTAGGAAATAGATGGTTTTATTTCTAAAGGATCAATCACCACAGATGTAAAATCCCATGATCAAAACCACATAAGAGCCAAGCATGCTGTAGAGCCTGATGTTGATGCATAGTAAGAGTCAATTCGAAAGGTCAATTGCTGCGTTGTGCTGCGACTGGATAAAGAGAAAATTAAATTTGCTGAAGGCAACGTGGTATATTACCCGCAAATTATTGTTTTGTGATGTGTATTATGAAGTTTGTTCATCAGCGTGAGTATTTGAAAGAAGGCGATACGGTTATTATTCAGTGCTCGCAGACCTGCAATATCCGTCTTATGAGCGACCCTAACTTCCGCAGTTTTAAAAATGGTGGTCGTCACACTTATCATGGCGGGGCTTTTGATCGTTTTCCGGCAAAAATCATTGTGCCAAGTACCGGTTATTGGAATATCACCTTGGATACAGTGACGCGCCGAGCGATCAGTGTGACGCGTAAGCCTACATTTACTCATAAAATCAAAATTGTGCGCAAAAAAGAAGCGCCACAAGCACGCTATCAAGAAGACTAGTCTTAACAGTACGGGCTGTTCTAGCCCAGTGCTGTATCGAGAAACATCATCACCGCAAAACCGATCATCAGGCCTGTTGTTGCAGCGCCTTGGTAACCATTGCGGTGGGTTTCTGGAATCACTTCGTGACATACCACAAAGATCATGGCGCCGGCGGCTAAGCCCATACTCATGGGATAGGCCCAAGCTAAACTACTGGACATGGCAAAGCCTAAAATAGCACCTACAGGCTCTAACATGCCTGTGGCTGCACCAATCAGAAACGCTTTACTTGGGCTCAAGCCTACACTGCGTAGTGCTAAGGCAACGGCAAAGCCTTCGGGTACGTCTTGAATGGCAATGGCGATGGTAAGTGGTAAGCCAATTTTGAAATCACCATGGGTGAAAGAAATGCCGATGGCCATGCCTTCTGGCAAGTTATGCAAAGCGATGGCAAAAATAAACAGCCATATCCCACTAAGGCGTTGGCACTCAGGTCCACACAGTGTTTCACTGGCTTGCTGATGTGGAGTGAAGTAATCAAGCCCGAGCATCATCAAAGTGCCAAGACCAAGTCCAAAGACGACAATGGCGGCGGCGATTGTGCGCTGTCCGAACAGTTCTTCTGCGGCTTCAATTCCGGGCAGAATCAATGAAAAAGCGCTGGCCGCCAGCATCATGCCAGCAGCAAAGCCAAGTAAAGCATCTTGAATACGCACACTGACGGTGCGAGTGAAAAAGATCATTGAGGCGCCGACTATTGTAGCGATAAAGCCTGCCGTGCCGGCGCTAAGCGCGTAATGGAAGTTTTCAAGGTGCATGCCTTGATAGGCGGTGACTAACAGTAAGAGCAGGATCAGCACTATGCAACCAGCAAAGCTTAGGGTAAGCCAAGGCTTATTACGTGCTTGTGCACGCCAGGCGTTGATCAGTTCTTGGTGAGCTTTATTGGTAGTCAACATTGATTACGCCTCTGGATCAGAGGCTTGAGTGTGCGAAACTGTGTGCATCAATAACAGTCTACTCCAGCTAAATATGTACTGGGCAGCAGCTATTTTTTGGATGCGCGCTGCAAGAGTGCCAACAATACAGATGATCAAGGAGTACTTCGGGGTAGCTGTGGTAAGCGAGCCATGGATGGCGCAGCGCCGGAGTTGAACCTTGGACGGGTTCATCGACGGATAAACAGCTGCCTTGAAGTACTCCATGCTTTGCATAAGCGAGCAAAGTCAAGATCAAAAGCAATGAGCAAATTATACGCATGCCGCACCGCGCTGCTGCTGTTCTTCCCTCAACGAGACATCCTGTCTCGATTCGGGCGCTCGCCATCCTTGGCTACGCTTGCCACAGCACCAGCGCGGTGCTCATGGAATAGATGTGTTGCTGGTTAGTCTGGAGCACGACGCAGAAAAGAGCAGTTGGGTCTGAAAAATATCCTATTGGCTGTTGGCTGTTGGCTGTTGGCTGTTGGCTGTTGGCTCTTGCTCTTGTGATCCGCGCTGCAAGATTGCCAACAATACAAAGGCTCAATAAGTACTTTGGGGTGGGTGTGGTAAGCGAGCCAAGGATGGCGAGCGCCGGAGTTGAACCTTGGACGGGTTCATCGACGGATAAACAGCTGCCTTGAAGTACTCCATGCTTTGCATAAGCGAGCAAAGTC
>JAAZJF010000379.1 GCA_012800475.1 Gammaproteobacteria bacterium | reverse complement strand
CGACAAGCCGCCGCGCAAAGCAATCAAATCAAACCGGCTAAACCCTTATCGATTTATATTCACATCCCGTTTTGTGAAAGCCTGTGCTACTACTGCGCCTGCAATAAAATCATTACGCAAAAAACCAGCCGCGCGGTGGAATACCTTGAGTATTTAAAGCAAGAAATCATCTTACAAGCGGGTTTATTTGATAAACAACGCTCAGTCACGCAACTGCACTTAGGCGGTGGTACGCCAACCTACCTGACCCAAGAGCAACTGACTGATTTAATGAACACCCTGCGCAGCTGCTTTAATTTAGATGACACTGAGCAACGCCAGTTTTCTTTAGAAGTGGACCCACGCACCATCACTCCAGAGCAAATCCAACTGCTGCGTGACTTAGGTTTTAATCGCATCAGTTTTGGTGTGCAAGACTTTGATCCCAAAGTGCAAGAAGCGGTGAATCGCATTCAAAGCGACGAGCAAGTACAGATTTTGATCGATGCTGCACGTAAAGCTGAATTCCGCTCGATCAGTGCCGACTTAATCTATGGTTTACCTCTGCAAACCGTAGAGAGTTTTGATGCTACGCTAGACAAAATCATTGCCATGCGCCCCGATCGTATTGCTGCCTACAGCTATGCACACTTGCCTAAAATGGTTCGCGCACAGCGCTTGATCCGTCCTGAAGACATGCCGCCACCTGAGCGTAAACTGGAGCTGCTCGAGTTAACCATTCGCCGCTTATGTAGCGCAGGTTATGTGTACATTGGTATGGACCATTTTGCTCTACCGGAAGATGAACTGGCGCAAGCACGTATCAATGACACTTTGCAGCGCAACTTCCAAGGTTATTCAACCCATGCTGATTGCGACTTAATCGGCTTAGGCGTGTCGTCAATCGGCAAAGTGGGTGATACCTACAGTCAAAACGTCAAAGAACTGTCGCAGTACTACGCTTACCTCAACAAAGGTGAGCTGCCCCTGCACCGTGGCTATCAGCTCAACGCTGATGACAAACTGCGCCGTGATGTGATCAGTGCACTGATGTGCCATAACCGTATTGATATTGCTGCGATCGAAGCCAAGCACAAGATCAACTTCAATGAATACTTTGCTGATGCACTGGTGCAACTGCAAGAGCAGGTTGAGGATGGTTTAGTGACTATTAGCGATCAAGCTATTGTGCTGTTAGATCAAGGCAACTTGATGATGCGCAGTGTCGCGATGGCCTTTGATGCTTACCTCGGCGAAAAGCAACGCGGCGAGTTCTCACGCACGGTATAAACGAGGTTTTTCTGCAGCATACAGCTCAATGTCTGCGTGCTGCAGAGCAACGGCCTTTAGTTTTGCTCATCTAAGTGAAAGCGATGCAGTATGCGGTGCGCTATAGGCGCAAAAACAATACCCAGCGCGGTGACAAACACCAATCCGGCATATAAACCATATAAGGCTAGAAATATTTTTCCTGAGACAGTTACCGGCACACTGATGGCTCCCAAACCTCCTAGTAAAAACACGGCGTGCAATACAGCATCATGCCAAGACATCTCAGCAAAGTAGATAAAACCTAAAACCCCGATGGCGATTGAAGCGATGACCACCAATACTGCAATAACGGCATGGGAGGCTAAGCGCCAAGAAAACTCGATGCGGCTTAAAAGTGGTTGATCTTTTGACTCATACATTAACAACGCTCTCCTGAGCAGCTCTGCCAGCCAGCCCTCGTGTTTGAGGCAACTCTCGCTGAAAACATGCGGGTCAGCTACGCAGCAATTTTAATTCATGACTTAAAGCTTATATTACACAGTTCCACTTACCAGCGAAGTTCTCTACACTGATGATCGCCGCAATACAGTACTTAGCCCTACTTAAGCGCTGGAACCATAAAAATATTATTAAAAGGTGCCAATTCTATGAGCAAAACCACTCAACGTATCAGCACACTGTTCGCTGCGATGGCTTTAGCAGGCGTAGCAAGTTATTCACTGGCCGCCGAGCCGATTAAAATTGCTCTAGCCGGCCCAGTGACCGGCCCTGTTGCTCAGTATGGTGATATGCAATCGATGGGTGCATTAATGGCCATTGAGCAAATCAATAAAGCCGGTGGCGTCAATGGCAGCATGCTCGAAGCCACGACCTATGATGATGCCTGTGATCCTAAGCAAGCCGTAGCCGTGGCCAATAAGATCGTCAACGACGGTATCCGTTTTGTCGTGGGTCACTTGTGCTCTGGATCGACTCAGCCTGCAGCAGATATCTATGAGGAAGAAGGGATCTT
>JAAZJF010000232.1 GCA_012800475.1 Gammaproteobacteria bacterium | reverse complement strand
TGGCTGTGGTGACCTCGGTACAAGCCGCTGATCAGCGTGTACTGAAGGTGTATCACTGGTCTGATTATGTTGCGCCTAACACCATCAGCAATTTTGAAAAACAAACCGGCATCAAAGTGGTTTTTGATGTGTACGACAGCAATGAAGTGCTGGAAGCTAAACTGCTCTCAGGCGGCTCAGGCTACGATATTGTCGTGCCGTCCAACCCTTTTTTAGCCAAGCAAATCAAAGCGGGTGTCTATCAGAAGCTGGATAAAGAGCAATTGCCGTTATGGGATAACCTCAATAAGGACTTGTTGCACACCCTCGAAGTGAGCGACCCAGGTAACCAGTACTCCGTGCCTTATATGTGGGGCTCGATTGGTATGGGGTATAACGTCGATAAGGTTAAAGCCGTGTTGGGTGACCAGCCGATTGATACGTGGGACTTAATCTTTAAGCCAGAACATATCAGCAAGTTGCATGAATGCGGTGTAGCTATTTTGGATTCGCCCAGCGAAATTATTCCAACGGCTATGCATTACTTAGGCTTGCCGCCCAACAGTGAAAAACCTGAAGACATCAAGCAGGCTGAAGAGCTGCTGTTAAGAATCCGTCCCTATGTGACGTATTTTCATTCATCAAAGTACATCTCTGATTTAGCCAGCGGCAATATTTGTATGGCAGTGGGTTATTCTGGCGATCTGTACCAAAGTAAATCACGTGCTGAAGAAGCCAGTGATAAAGTAAAAATCAGCTATAAAATACCGCAAGAAGGGGCAGGTACCTTCTTTGATATGGTGGCCATTCCACGCGACTCGAAAAACGTTAAAGAAGCGCATGAGTTTATTAACTACTTGCTGCAGCCGCAGGTCATGGCGGATTTAACCAACTATTTACAGTTCCCTAATGCCAACGAGCAAGCAACGTCATTAGTGGATGAGTCGATTCGCACCGATCCAGGTATTTATCCACCTGCTGAGGTGATGAGTAAGCTTTATACTTTCCCTGATGTACCCGCGAAAACGCAGCGTTTATTGACGCGCAGTTGGACTAAAATCAAATCAGGTAAATAATTATAGGTTGCCTGCAATGGCGTGCATGGACACGTCATTGCAGGCGGCGCTGTTATTCAGTAAAGGGTTGTCATCACAGCCCAAGTTAAATAGTGGAGGATGGGTTATTGCCTAGATTGATACAAGGTGCTGTATTGGCGCTCACTGCAGGGCTGACATTGAGTTCAGTGGCTTTGGCTGAGACTAAGGTTCACGTCTATAATTGGTCTGATTACATCAGTAAGTCAGTACTGGAGGACTTTACTGCACAAACGCAAACACAAGTGGTTTACGATGTGTTTGATTCCAATGAAGCCTTAGAAGGCAAGCTCTTGGCAGGGCGCAGTGGTTACGATGTGGTTGTACCGTCGGATCATTTTTTAGCGCGTCAAATCAATGCCGGTGCATTTGGCAAGTTGGATAAAGACCTGCTGCCCAATTGGGATAATTTAGATCCACAGTTGATGCAACAAGTCGCAGTGAATGATCCGGGTAATCAATATGCTGTGCCGTATTTATGGGGCACTAATGGCATTGGTTATAATGTGGATAAAGTTAAAGACGTACTGGGTGTGGATCATATTGATTCATGGGCGGTATTGTTTGAACCGGAAAATATGCAGAAGCTGAGCAGCTGTGGTGTGGCATTTTTAGATTCTGCTGATGAAATGCTACCTGCGGTACTCAACTACTTAGGCTTAGACCCTAACAGTCACAAGTCAGCTGATTACAAAAAAGCTGAAGCTAAATTAGCTGAGATTCGTCCCTATGTGACGTATTTCCACTCGTCCAAATATGTGGGCGATTTAGCCAACGGTAATATTTGTGTGGCTGCAGGTTTCTCAGGTGATGTATTGCAAGCTGCAGACCGTGCTGATGAGGCAGGTCAAGGCGTGCGTGTGGCATACAGTATCCCCAAAGAAGGTGGTAACCTATGGTTCGATATGTTGGCCGTGCCTGCTGATGCTAAAAATGTTGAGCAAGCCCATGCCTTTATTAACTATTTACTCGAACCTGCAGTGATTGCACAGGTCAGTGATTATGTGGGATATGCCAACCCCAATCGCTATGCTGATGAGTTGATGGACGAAGAAGTACGCAACAATCCAGCTGTGTATCCAGACCAAGCTGTATTGGATAATTTGTTTGTATCAAAGCCGCTGCCAAGCAATGTGCAGCGTATTAAAACGCGCAGCTGGACGCGCTTTAAATCTGGAAAATAATCACCTGTTAATTTAGTTGTAAAGCTCGGCCGCAAGGCTGGGCTTTCTGCATTTGGAGAACTCTATGGCAATAGCCTCAGGCGCGTACAAGAAAGCTCTCGCTAACTTGCAAAAGCCCAAAGACGTCTTAGTGAAAATTGAGCGCGTCACCAAGTACTTTGATGACACCTTGGCGGTGGACGAAGTTTCGCTGAAAATTAATAAAGGCGAAATTTTTGCGCTGCTCGGTGGCTCAGGTTCAGGGAAGTCAACATTGCTACGGATGCTGGCTGGTTTTGAAACGCCGACTGAAGGCCGTATCCTGTTGGATGGTGTCGATATTACCAACATGCCGCCCTATGAGCGCCCGATTAATATGATGTTCCAGTCCTATGCGTTATTTCCGCATATGACGGTTGAGCAAAATATTGCCTTTGGTTTAAAGCAAGACAGCCTGGGTAAAGAAGAGATTGCGCAACG
>JAAZJF010000231.1 GCA_012800475.1 Gammaproteobacteria bacterium | reverse complement strand
GAAACGGGGGTGATTCATAAATACCATGGCCGTGTTTTATTGTTAGCGGCCAGTGGTTGCGCGATCAATTGCCGTTATTGCTTTCGCCGGCATTTTCCTTATAGCGAGAACCGCTTAGGGCGCTCGCAGTGGCAATCAGCGCTGCAGTATATTGCTCAAGACTCCAGTATCACTGAAGTGATACTCAGTGGTGGCGACCCCTTGATGCTGCAAGATGAGCGTCTGGCTGAGCTGGTTGAACACATTGCGCAGATTGCTCATGTAAAGCGTTTGCGCGTCCATTCACGTTTGCCGGTGGTGATTGCCGAGCGTTTAACGGATCAGCTCACCGATATCCTCACGCGCACGCGTTTGCGCAGTACGTTGGTGCTGCATGTCAATCATCCAAGTGAGCTTACACCTGAGCATGCACGTCGCTTAGCGGTATTGCGTCAAGCAGGGGTGACGTTGCTTAATCAAACCGTGCTGCTTAAAGGGGTCAATGATAATGCCAAGGTGCTGGTTGAACTCAGTGAGCAGTTGTTTGAGCATCACTTGTTACCCTACTATTTGCATGTGCTGGATCGCGTACAGGGTGCGCAACATTTTGATGTCAGCAGCGCTCAAGCCTATGCGCTGTATCAGCAGATGCTGGCGCAATTACCCGGCTATTTAGTACCTAAATTAGTTCGTGAAGAAGCGGGGCAGCCGCATAAAACACCATTGCATGCTTTTTAAGTGCCGATGCGGACAAATCCACCGCAAGAGGCACGTGGCTTGCTACACTGCATGCTGTAATTATTAAGGTTAGAAAATTTTTGTGAGCACACCAACTGATTTTGCCAGCTTGCCGTTACCGGCAGCATTGTTAAGCAACTTAGAGGATCTAGGTTATAGCAGCATGACTGCGATTCAAGCGCAAAGCTTGCCGGTCATTTTAAAAGGTATGGACGTGATTGCCCAAGCCAAAACAGGTAGCGGTAAGACTGCGGCCTTTGGTATTGGTGTGTTATCGCCTTTGAATCCACGTTACTTTGGCTGTCAGGCTTTAATCCTTTGTCCCACGCGTGAGTTGGCGGATCAAGTCTCCAAAGAGATTCGTCGTTTAGCGCGCGCCGAAGGCAATATTAAAGTGCTGACCTTGTGTGGTGGTGTTCCGTTTGGGCCGCAAGTGGGCTCTTTAGAGCACGGTGTACATATTGTGGTGGGTACGCCAGGTCGCATTTTAGAGCACGCGCGTAAAGGCACGCTGGACTTGTCAGGTCTCAATACTTTGGTGCTTGATGAAGCCGATCGTATGTTGGATATGGGCTTTTATGACAGCATTGCCGACATTATTGAGTTTACGCCCAAGCGCCGCCAGACCTTATTGTTCTCGGCGACTTTCCCCGATGGGATTCAGCAGTTAGCAGCGAATTTCTTACGTCAGCCTCAGCATATTAAGGCTGATGTTGAGCATGCTGAGCATCAAATTGAGCAGCATTTCTACGAGATTACGGTCGATCAGCGTCAAGCAGCAGTGGAGCGGATTTTGCGTCATTACCGCCCTGAAGCCTGCGTCGCTTTTTGCTTTACCAAACAGCAAACCCAAGAGTTAGCGGATTATCTCAATAGCGAAAAGATCTCTGCGTTAGCCTTGCATGGTGACTTAGAGCAGCGCGAACGAGATCAGGTGTTAACCTTATTCAGTAACCGCAGTTGCAGTGTGCTGGTGGCTACGGATGTGGCTGCACGCGGGTTGGATATTGAGTCCTTGCCGATGGTGATTAACGTTGAGTTGGCGCGTGATCCAGAAATCCATACGCACCGCATTGGCCGTACCGGTCGAGCGGGCGCTAAGGGTATGGCGATCAGCTTAGTTGGGCCTAAAGAAGGCCTGCGCGCTCAAGCCATTGAACAGCAGCAGGGTAAACCACTGCACTGGCATGCGCTCAATGGTTTAAAAGAGTCAGACGGTCAATCGTTATTGCCCGTCATGGCGACTTTATGTATTGGAGCGGGGCGTAAAGATAAGTTGCGCCCAGGTGATATTTTGGGAGCCTTAACTGGCATTGGCGGCTTAACCGGCAAGCAAGTGGGTAAAATTGCGATTTTTGATCATCAAGCCTTTGTCGCGGTGGAACGTTTACTCGCGCGGCAAACCCAGCAGAACTTAGAAGCCGGCAAAATCAAAGGCCGCAGCCTCAAGGTTCGGGTGCTGTAAGGCTTAGCTTAGGCTAGCCATGCTGTTGTGGTGGCTGGCCTTGGCGACGTAAAGGCGTTAATAAATCACTCAGACCATTGTGGTCAATTTCATGCATCAGCTCGAGCAACCGGCCGATATCGCTTTTGGGAAAGCCTTCACGGGCAAACCAGTTGAGGTAGGGACCGGGCAAGTCAGCAATCAATCGACCTTGGTATTTACCAAAAGGCATCGAGGTGGTGACAAGGCGTTGTAAGTCTTTGGGTTGCATGGGCGTCACTGCATAAAGAGAGTCAGGGCTGCTATAGTCTCAAAAATAAAGACCTTGTGCATGCGCAAGGTTAGAGAATCACTGAGAGGGTTCAGTGCTTACAGGTATTGCTTAAGGGAGTTCATATGATTGTAAAAGGTTTGCGTAACGGTTTAGGCCAATTGATTATTTTTGCGGATTGGTTGACGCGCCCTAAAGGCATCAAGCGCACCGCACAAAGACAGGCTGAAGTGGATGCTGCTGCAGCACACTTAGCGTTGTATCAGTTTCGCGCGTGCCCGTTTTGCGTCAAGGTCCGCCGCGCAATGCATGCGCTTAATATTCAAGTTGAATTGCGCGATGCAAAAAATAACGAGCAGTTTCGTCAAGAATTGTTAGAGCAGGGCGGTCGTATTAAAGTACCCTGCTTGCGCATTGAAGAAGCCGGTGAAGTACGCTGGATGTATGAATCCAATGACATTATTGCTTACTTGCAAGAGCAGTTTGCTTAATGATTGCGGGTGGTTGGCGTGCATTGTTCATTAAAGAATAGTCGCCAGATCAATCTGATCGCTGCGCTCAATATTTTCCGTTAGAGCGCGGCACAAGCGCACAAACTCCAGCATGGCATCGCTTTGATACTTATGTTTGTGCCAAATAAAAGTAAACTGCCGAGTGAGATTTAACTCAGGTGTTTCCAGCGCCACTAAACTGCCGCGTCGAAAGGCATCGCGCAGGGCTAAGCGTGAAATACAACCAATTCCCAAGCCTGATTCAACCGCACGTTTAATACCTTCAGTGTGCTCCAGCTCTAAACGAATATGAGGCGCACGCTGATGGCGCAAAAAAGCCTGCTCAAACACAAGGCGTGTTCCCGAGCCTTGTTCACGCACAATCCAGTGCTCATGGGCTAACTCATTGAGACTGGCCTGTCCTTGTTGTGCCAGTGGGTGTTGTGGAGCACAAAACACCACCAACTCATCGGCAATCCACGGTTGCGCGATAATGTTCTGGTCTTGGTAATAGCCTTCAATTAACCCCAAGTCCAGCTGATAGTTGGCCACTTGCTGCACCACTTGTGCGGTGTTATGCACATGCAGGCGCACTTTGCAGTCCGGGTGCTGCTGCATAAAGTGACCAATCAATAAAGTGGCTAAGTAATTGCCGATGGTCATGGTCGCACCGACTGACAGCGAGCCAAAGCCGTGGCTGCCGGTTAAGAGACCATCGAGTGCCTGTGCTTGCTCCAGGAGTGCTAAAGCACGCGGTAGCAGTTGCAAGCCTAAGGCATTGATAATTAAGCGTTTACCCGCGCGATCAAAGAGTAAACAGTCATAACTGGATTCCAGTTCTTTGAGTGCGGTGCTGGCGGCGGATTGTGACATAGCAAGCTGCTCTGCCGCTTTTGAGACGCTGTGCAGTTGTGCGATGCAGGTAAACACTTCAAGCTGACGTAAACTAAAACGCATATCTGGATTCCTGATATGATTTATATGTATTATCAATTTAACAGATTAGTGTTTTAAACCTACACTCTAAGTAATCTTTTCTGACGCTGGAGCGTGTTATGAGCAATTTGAATGTTGAGCAGGTTTTAAGTGTTCATCACTGGAATGACACCTTATTCAGTTTCAAAACAACCCGTGATCCGGGATTGCGTTTTGAAAACGGTCAGTTTGTGATGATTGGTCTTGAGGTCGAAGGGCGTCCATTAATGCGTGCCTATTCTATTGCCAGCCCAAACTATCAGGATCATTTAGAGTTTTTCAGTATTAAAGTTCCCAATGGTCCGCTTACATCGCGCTTGCAGCATTTAAAAGCAGGGGATGCAGTGAGAATCAGTAAAAAGCCGACGGGCACCTTATTGCTGAGTGATTTGCTGCCGGGTAAGCATTTGTATCTGCTGAGTACCGGTACTGGCTTAGCGCCCTTTATCAGTGTGATTCAAGACCCTGAAACCTATGAGCGTTTTGAAAAAGTGATTTTGGTGCACGGTGTACGTTATGTCAGTGATGTGGCCTACGAAGATTTTATTACCGAAAATCTGCCGCACAATGAGTACTTTGGTGAGCAACTGCGCGAGAAGTTAATTTATTACCCGACCGTAACGCGTGAGCCGTTTCGTAATGAAGGGCGCATTACCGACTTGATACGCAGCGGAAAATTATTTACAGATATTGGCCTGCCACCCATCAACCCAGAGCATGACCGTGCCATGATTTGTGGTGGTCCGCAGATGCTGGAAGACACCAGTGCGGTGCTGGATGAACTGGGTCTAAAAGTATCGCCACGTTTAGGTACAGCTGCAGATTATGTGATTGAGCGTGCTTTTGCGGAAAAATAAAGTGCGATTTTAGTGTATTAAGTTGTGTTAAACGCTGATGTTAAAACAGTGATTAAAAACCCCGCTCGCTGCATCATACAGGGCGGGGTTTGTGTATCTGAAAAGCAATGATTAGCGCATCAAGCCAAATACTTTTTTTGCAATATCCGTAGCGGCTTGTGCTGGGTTCTGGCGAATGGCGGATTCTTGCTGACCGATGATGGTAAACAAACCGTCCAGTGCTTGTTCAGTCACATAGTTTTCAATAGATGCATCTTGACTATCAATCACCCCGTAACTGGCAGCTTGACCGGCAAATTGATTGTATTTTTGCGCCAGTCCTGAAGACTGTGTAGCTTGCGCCACCAGAGGGCGAAAACGCTGGCGTAACTGCGCACGGCTGCTGTGGTCGAGATAGGCGGTTGCAGAGTTGCTTGGACCGTTGAGAATGCTTTTTGCATCACTGATGGTCATGTTTTGAATCGCCTCAAGCAACAGTGCTTGTGCCTCGGGGATGGCCGCTTCAGCTGCGCTGTTCATGCTGTCTTCTAAGGCTTTGACTTGCTTGCCTTTGCCCAGCATTTTCATCGCGCGGGCTGCTTTGCCTAAGTTGCCTGGCAGCTCAATATGTACGTCAGGGTTTTTATTAAAACCACCGGGCTGGCGCAGCTGCTCAACAGCTAAACGGGTGCTTTGTTCAAGGACTGATTTGAGACCGTCCCCCGCTTGGTTTTGACTCAAATCATTGAGTGAAAAAGCACAAGCTTGCACAGTAAAGAGTAGTCCAATCAATCCAGTGAAATAAGCGCGCATGGTTTTAAATCTCCGTATGGCAGCGCTTAAACCGCGCTTTTAAGTGCGTGCTCGGGGAGCAATGCCGCTGCTTCACGATCCAGCACAATAGTTAAGTTGGGGTGTTGCTTAAGTGCAGAGGCCGGTAAAGCTTCATCGATTGGGCTGTCATAGAGTTGCGCCATAATTTGCGTTTTATTTGGGCCTGTCGCCACCAGAATAATCTCTTTTGCTTCGAGAATATCCAAAATACCCATCGTAATAGCGTGGCTAGGAGTTTGGCTTTGATCTGCAAAGAAGCGGCCATTATCAATACGTGTTTGTGCGGATAACTCAACGACATGAGTACGGCTGTTAAAACAGGTTTGTGGCTCATTAAAACCAATATGACCGTTTGAGCCAATGCCCAATAATTGTAAGTCTAAACCGCCTGCAGCTTGAATCGCTGCTGAGTAAGATTGGCACGCCTCTTCGATATGACTGGCTAAACCATCGGGCAAGTGCACACGCTGTGCGGGTAAGTTGAGATGGTTAAATAAGTGCTGGTACATATAAAAGTTATAACTTTGAGGGTGGTCGGCACTTAAACCAATGTACTCATCTAGGTTGAATGTGGTGAGCTGTGATACATCAACAGCGAGCTGTTGCATATGCTGTAACAACTGTGCGTATACGGGCTCCATTGTACTACCAGTGGCTAAGCCAAGGACGGCAGCAGGAGTGGCTTTAATCTTGTCTAGAAGACGCTGAGCTGTATAGCGAGAGACTTCATCTACTGTTTCAAATATTTTATACATAAGTTATATCATCAGAGAGGTCATAGGGTTGCAGCGCTTGGACTTTGGAAAAATACAATAGCCACGCGTTAATTTAATATGCTTTTTGCTGGAGCGCTACTACATTGAATAAAAAAAATCAACATACTAACATTGTGGGATACATCACCCATTAGACAACACTAGGGCTGATAGGTTGTGGAGCGTTGTTGTTCGGCACGGCGAAATTCACCAGGAGTACGCTGCGACCAGCGTTTGAAGGCACGTTGAAAGGCTTCGGGTGAAGAAAAACCCAGCAGCCACGAAATTTCACTAAATGTTAACTCAGTGTCACGTATATAACTACTGGCTAAGTCAAAGCGAGTTTGATTGACCAGTTGCCGAAATTGAGTGCCCTGTGCCGCTAACTTGCGACGCAATGTCCAGGTGGGTAGATGCAGTTTGTGTGCGATTTGTCCAATACTGGGCTCGCCATTTTTTAACAGCGGTGCAATCAACTGACTGACTTGCTCAACTAAAGTGTAGTGACGGGTTTGGCGTAGAAATTGTTCTTCGCACAGCTCTAACAGTGCGTGCCAAGTACCGGCGCAGTGTTGGGGGTTGGGCAAGGCAAGGTTGTGCTGATTGAGGCGCACACGATTGTGTTTGGCATTAAATTCAATAGGGCATTGCAGGTATTGAGTCAGTTGTGCCGCATAGCTGGGCTCGGGGTATTCAATTTGCAGTAACTGCACTTCAAGACGGCCTTGGCAGACTTGTTGCAGATGTTGAATCCAGCCCAATAAAACCGACTCCACCACAAAATAGTTATAAGCGTTATAGGGTGCAATGGAGTAAAAATTAAGCCAAGCCCCTTTATGATCTTCGATAAATTGACTGGCTCCACGATAATTTTGTGCATATAAAGGCTCAAAGCCAATAATGCAGCGTGCCGCGGCGCGAACACTCGGTGCTTGTGTTGCCGTGATGCCCGCTAAGCCTAAAAAAGCCAACTGGCTGTGTTGGCCCATACTGATACCTAGCGCTGGATTACCGGTGTATTGAATAGCTGCATGCCCTAGGCGCATATAGCGGGCAATGGAGAGGCGTGCATGAGGCTGAACCAAGCGCTCTGGGTGCAGTTCAAAGCGTTCCAGTAAAGCGTTGGGGTCTTGGCCTTGTGCGGTGATTGCAGCAGCGATGCTATGAGCAAAGCCTACAGATAAGTCACCGAGGCGTATTTTAGGTGCAAGTGTTTGAGTCATAAAGAGGCATCGTTAAACAAAATTATTGTTCATTATAGTCATTTTTTTGTTTATTAGGGTCATTGAGAAGTGAGTCTGGGCTGTCTATGGTATGGCTTAATAATTGACTGGTGCTGCGTGAGCTTGCCACGCGAGACAACATCAGCGTTGCGTGTTTATATCTGTCTGGAGAAAATCTATGTCAAATCCGTATTATCCGCACTTGTTAGCCCCCTTAGACCTTGGTTTTACCACATTAAAAAACCGCGTGATTATGGGCTCAATGCATACAGGTCTTGAAGAGCGTCCTGATGGTTTTGAGCGTATGGCGGCCTATTTTGCGGAGCGTGCACGCGGTGGTGTGGGTTTGATGGTGACCGGTGGTATTGGCCCAAACGAAGAAGGCAGTGTGTATGCCGGTGCGGCAAAACTCAGTACTGCGCAAGAGGCTGAACAGCATAAAATTGTCACACGTGCTGTGCATGCTGCTGGCAGTAAGATTTGTATGCAGATCTTGCATGCTGGACGTTATGCATTCAGCCCTAAATCAGTTGGCCCCAGCGCTATTCAAGCGCCGATTAATCCGTTTAAGCCCATTGAGCTTGATGAAGCAGGCATTGAAAAACAAATTGCCGATTTTGTAAATTGCGCAGTATTAGCGCAGTCAGCTGAATACGATGGCGTGGAGATTATGGGCTCAGAGGGTTATTTTATTAACCAGTTTTTAGCTGCGCACACCAACCAGCGTACCGACCGCTGGGGCGGCAGTTATGAAAATCGCATGCGCTTACCTGTGGAAATTATGCGCCGTGTCCGTGCAGCGGTCGGGCCTGAGTTTATTATTATTTACCGTCTGTCCATGCTTGATTTAATGGAAAAAGGCAGCAGCTGGGAGGAAATTATCCAACTGGCTAAAGCCATTGAAGCGGCGGGTGCAACGATCATTAATACAGGGATTGGTTGGCATGAAGCGCGGATCCCAACCATTGCCACTAAAGTGCCGCGCGGCGCTTTTACTAAAGTGACTGCCAAGTTGCGCGGTGAAGTATCGATTCCACTGGTGGCCACTAACCGTATCAATACGCCTGAGGTCGCTGAGCAAGCTTTGGCTGAAGGTGATGCGGATATGATTTCCATGGCGCGTCCTTTCTTGGCTGATCCTGATTTTGTAAATAAAGCTGCAGCCGGACAAGCACAAACAATCAATACCTGTATTGGCTGCAACCAGGCCTGCTTGGACCATACGTTCAGCGGCAAACTCACCACCTGTTTAGTCAATCCGCGTGCGTGCCATGAAACTGAACTCAACTATATACCCGCCACCGCAGTCAAAAAAATTGCTGTGGTCGGCGCAGGGCCTGCCGGTTTAGCTGCCGCTACTGTTGCGGCTGAGCGGGGTCATGAGGTGACTTTATTTGATTCAGCCAGTGAAATCGGTGGGCAGTTTAATGTGGCGAAGCTGATCCCTGGTAAAGAAGAGTTCTATGAAACGCTGCGTTATTTCAAGAATAAATTGCAATCCACTCAGGTTAAAGTCCAACTCAATCAACGCGTGAATGCCCAAGAGTTGATCGCTGCGGGCTTTGATGAAGTGATTTTAGCGACGGGTATTGTGCCGCGTATTCCTGCAATTGCTGGAATTGATCATCCGAAAGTTGTGAGTTATTTGGATGCGATTTTAGGACGCCAGCCGGTAGGACAAAAGGTGGCTGTTATTGGTGCGGGTGGCATCGGCTTTGATGTCTCGGAGTTGTTGACGCACAGTGGTGTCAGCAGCAGCTTAGATCGTGAAGCATTTTGGCATGAGTGGGGCATTGATTTGGGTTTGACTGCGCGTGGAGGCGTTGAGGGCATTGAGCCACAGCCTGAAGCGGCAGCGCGCCAAGTGTATTTATTACAACGTAAAAAGAGCAAGGTGGGTGCGGGCTTAGGTAAAACTACAGGTTGGATTCACCGTGCAGGCCTGAAAACTAAGCATGTGCAGATGTTGGCTGCTGTGGAGTATTTAGCGGTGGATGATGCCGGTTTGCATATCAGTGTGGCTGGCGGTGAGCCGCAGGTGCTCGCTGTGGATACGATTGTTTTGTGTGCAGGTCAAACGCCGCTGCGAGAATTGCAGGCTGAACTTGAGGATGCGGGTGTTGCTGTGCATTTAGTCGGTGGTGCAGACGTTGCAGCAGAACTGGATGCAAAGCGAGCGATTAACCAAGGCTCACGCGTTGCTGCTGAGCTTTAATTTAAGTATTTAAAGCTTTTACACAGCGCGGCAGATGCATATCTGTCGCGCTGTTTGCGTTCATGGGCACTAGCTTTTGTCTGTTATGGCACAACTCAGTCATCAGTCAGCTGCTAAAAAACAATGGGAAAGTCTTAAACTCAGCAGTGGATGGGGTAAACTCTTATATTTTATAAAGAAGAACCATTCTCGCTTACAGGCAGGGGTTCGTTGATTACACTCTTGAGTGGCGTTACATCGGTGTTCAAGAGTGTAATCTGTGGTTAGGAGGTGTCATGCACAGTACGCAGCTTATCTATATTCTTGATCCCATGTGTTCGTGGTGTTGGGGGTTTGAGCCAACGTTGCAGCAGATCCTCAAGCAAGCACAAGCAGCTGGCGTACATGTCACGCTGCGCGTTGGCGGTTTACGCACCGGCCAGCAGGCTGTACTGGATGACGCTAAGCGCGCTTATATCCTGCAGCATTGGCGCACAGTGGCGCAGGTCACAGAGCAGCCGTTTGAATTTGCCAATGCTTTGCCTGCAGGTTTTTTATACGATACTGAGCCTGCCTGTCGCGCTTTACTTGTGGCACGCGAGCTCGATCACTCACGTGTGTTTGATTTTTTGCAGCGATTGCAACAGGCTTTTTACCAAGAAAATATAGATATCACTCAAGCGCAAACGTTGCGCGAGTTAGCGGGGCAGGCTGGCTATAACACTCAAGCTTTTTGTCGTGCTTTTGATGCACCGCAGACACGGCTTGATACTGAGGCTGAATTTGCTTGGGTCAGCCGTTTGGCGGTGCGTGGTTTTCCAACGCTACTCGCCCAACATCAGCAGCAGTACGCTCTGATCACCAATGGTTATCAGCCATATAGCACACTTGAACCTCTCTTAAGTCGTTGGATCGTTACCAATGCCACAATCTGATCAAATCACTTGGGCGCATATTCGACGCTTAGCCCTCAAGCATAAACGCAGTTTAATTTTAGCTAATATTTTAGCGATCTTAGCCACCGTATTTACTGTTCCCATTCCTTTGCTATTGCCTTTTTTAGTGGATGAGGTGTTATTGGCCCAAGCAG
This sequence comes from Gammaproteobacteria bacterium, assembly GCA_012800475.1. GTDB lineage: Bacteria > Pseudomonadota > Gammaproteobacteria > Pseudomonadales > Pseudomonadaceae > Denitrificimonas. Next base: position 2,132 of record JAAZJF010000231.1, on the reverse strand, counting down.
GCCCTGCGCTGGGCTTGATGGATCGCTGGTTGCCGAGTATGTGGCAGCACGCTGTGGGTTATATCGTGTTTATGGTGGTATTAACCTTTGTGATGCGTCTTGGCTCGTTAGTATTTAACGTCGCGCAGAGCAAAATGTTTACGCATCTGTCTAAAGATGTGGTCTATCAGATACGACGTCGCTTGCTGGCGCGTCTTAAACGAATTTCACTGACTGAATATGAAAGCTTAGGCAGCGGCACAGTGACCACGCACTTAGTCACTGACCTGGATACCTTGGAAAAGTTTATTGGTGACACTTTGAGCCGCTTTTTAGTGTCCATGTTGACGCTTATAGGTACGGCATCGGTGCTGCTGTGGATGCACTGGCAATTGGCCCTATTGATTTTGGCGCTAAACCCCTTGGTGGTGTTTCTGACCATTAAGCTGGGTAAGCGCGTCAAGCATCTGAAAAAACTTGAGAATGACAGCACAGCAGTTTTTACCCAGACTTTGAATGAAACCGTTGATGCTATTCAAGAAGTACGGGCGGGTAATCATCAAGAGTTCTTTTTTCAGCGTTTATTAGATCGTGCCAAGCATGTGCGCGACCGAGCGATCCACTCGCAGTGGCGCACCGAAGTGTCGGCACGTGCCAGTGGTTTGTTGTTTCAATATGGAATCGATATCTTTCGAGCCGTGGCGATGCTGACGGTGCTGTTTTCTGATTTATCGATAGGGCAGATGTTGGCGGTTTTCAGTTATTTGTGGCTGATGATTGGTCCCATTGAGCAAATGCTGAATATGCAATATGCGTTTTATGCCGCAGATGGTGCCATGGTGCGTATCAATCAATTACTGGCACGCGAGGACGAAGTTGATTATGCCGCGAGCCAGAATCCTTTTAATGCAGTCAAAACAGTCCCTATTACTCTAGATGATGTGCATTTTGCTTATGCTCAGCAGCCCATTCTCAATGGTTTAAGTTTTAAGGTTGCCGCTGGTGAGAAGGTTGCCATTGTAGGGGCAAGTGGCGGTGGTAAAAGTACTTTGGTGCAGTTGTTGCTCGGCTTATACAGTGCGCAAACTGGGGTGATTCGTTACGGTGGCGCTAGCTTGCAAGAAACGGGGCTGGCCTGTGTGCGTGAGCATGTTGCCGTGGTCTTGCAAGCGCCGGCATTATTTAATGATACGTTGCGGGCCAATCTAACCATGGGGCGTGAGCACAGTGATGAAGCCTGTTGGCATGCGCTCGAAGTTGCGCAGTTAGCCGATACCATTAAAGCCTTGCCGCAACGTTTAGAGAGTGTGATTGGACGAGCAGGTGTGCGCTTGTCCGGTGGGCAACGTCAGCGTTTAGCGATTGCGCGTATGGTGCTCAGTGATCCTAAGGTGGTAATTTTAGATGAAGCCACCTCCGCTTTAGATACAGCCACCGAGCAGGCTGTGCACGAGGCGCTCAATCAGTTTTTAGCAGGACGTACTACATTGATTATTGCGCACCGTTTAAGTGCCGTGAAGCAGGCTGAGCGTATTTTAGTGTTGGCAGAGGGGCGTGTTGCGCAAGACGGTACGCACCAACAGCTGATTGCACAGCCAGGCTTATATGCGCAATTGTATGGAGCTCTACAGCGTTAAATGCACTAAATTCAATGTTTTGCACTTAAAGTATAAGAAAGGCTTGACTCGATGTCGTTAAGTGCCTATTATTCGCTCCGTCCACGAAATGGGGCTATAGCTCAGCTGGGAGAGCGCTTGCATGGCATGCAAGAGGTCGACGGTTCGATCCCGTCTAGCTCCACCACTTCTCAATAATATGAAAAGTGGCATAACATGAATGTGTTATGTTTTAGAAGGTTTTGTCCCCTTCGTCTAGTGGCCTAGGACACCGCCCTTTCACGGCGGTAACAGGGGTTCGAGTCCCCTAGGGGACGCCATTTTAGATTTTCATTCTAAATGTAATATCGCTAAATCACCTTAATATGCAGTGTGTTAATCAATACACAATTGAGTTGAAATTATTTAGCACAATAACACTGATAAGCATTTAATTGTGCTTATGCTCGAAGGTTTTGTCCCCTTCGTCTAGTGGCCTAGGACACCGCCCTTTCACGGCGGTAACAGGGGTTCGAGTCCCCTAGGGGACGCCATATT
>JAAZJF010000386.1 GCA_012800475.1 Gammaproteobacteria bacterium | reverse complement strand
TTCAGCTGCGCTGTTGCGTGCAGCTGACTTGGCTCGTGATGATGCTATTAAAACCAATACAGGTATTGTGATTTCACAAGACGGGAAAGTGATAACCATCACCGCAGAGCAGTTACGTCAAAAGAGTCCATTTAAAGAAAAGTAAAAGAAGATTGCAGAGCATCAAACCTCTATCTTTGCTGAGTTTTTAACATCTTTAGGGCGCTTACAGCGCCCATGTCGGCCTAAAGGCGCGACCTACAGTATGTCGCTTGTGTAGGTCGTTTATTTATAAGCATTCAACACAGTTCGTGCCGTTTTCAAGAGTGGCACAGCGTGTCACTCAGGCCAAATGCCCAATCACAATATCCATCAGCTCGTTGGTGATTTCATCTTGGCGTACGTTGCTGAGGTCTTGTTGCACGGCGTCCAGTTGTTCGTCCACCGATTGCTCGGCTTGTTGCATTTGCGCTAAGCGGGTGGCGTTTTCGGTGACCATGGCTTCTGAGGAAGCGCGAAACACGCTGGCAAACACATGATTGCGCAGCAAAGCGGCTAAAAGTGCTTGAGCGTCCATACTGTAATCAGGCAAAGAGCGCGACGGCCAGCGCTGGACGGGCTGCAGCAAAGCTGAGTCCAGCGGCAATAACGGCCGCACCACTGTTTCTTGATAGCCATGCTCAGCACGCTCGGTAAAGACTAAAGTCACGGCCAACTCGGTGAGCGGCTGGCCGCGCCCCAATTGTTCAATGCGCGTGACAATATCACCGGCTAAGCGCCCCACACCATCGGCTGACGCCGGCGGCATCAAGATCATATCCGCTGTCACATCATGCTCTAACAAGGCATTAGCCAAGCGCGAGCCGATGCATAGTATCTGCTGCTTGGCCATAGGCTGCGCTTGGCTGTAATCCACCACCGCATTGGCCAGCAGCTCGTTGTAATTACCGCACAAACCATGGTCCGAGCCAAAAGCCACCAGCAAGCGTGTGCTAGCTGGCACCGTATCGGTTAAGACACTCACGCCGCCCGTGCGATAGACAAAGGCCGCCAGCCCCTGCAACACAGTGTGATGGTACGCCTCGATGGATTGCGCGGCCTGCTCATAGGGCGCGGCGTTAATCGCCGACAAGGTTTTCATCGTATGCACAATGCTGCGAATGCTGATCAGCGTGGCGTTTTTGCGGGTGAGGTGCTCTAGGGTTTGTGCCATAGCGTCCTCACTGCTGCGCCGCTGCAGGTTGTTGCAGCGCTGTTAATGCATCTTTGGCCACGGACACAATTAACGCTTGATCTTCGTCACTGAGCTTTTGGTTAGCGCTGATGCGTTGCTCAATCACCTCCAGCTTGAGCTGCGCAGCCTCGCGCACTAAACGCATGGCATCACTGATACGCTGCTCACTGTACTGATCAAACAAACCTTCCATCGCCGCAACCAGCACCGCCAATTGCTCCAAGGCTGGCATCGGATCACGCTCGGCTTGGCGCAACGCGGTCCGCACTGCGCTACCTCGCGCTAAACGCGCACGGGTGACATCATCCAAACGCGTACCAAAACGCGCAAAGTCTTCCAGCTCTTCAAACTGCGACAAGGTCACGCGCAAGTTACCCGACACACTGCGTAAGGTACGGTTTTGCGCTTTACTGCCCACGCGCGACACCGACAGCCCTAAATCAACCGCGGGGAATTGGTTTTTACGCACCAATTGCGGCGATAAGTAAATCTGCCCGTCGGTGATCGAAATCAAGTTAGTGGGAATATAAGCTGACAAGTTACCGGCTTGGGTTTCGACCACCGGCAATGCGGTAATGGAGCCACCGCCAATGTCTGGACCAAACTGGCCAGAACGCTCCAGCAAGCGCGCATGCACATAGAAAATATCCCCCGGGAAAGCCTCACGACCCGGCGGGCGGCGCAGCAACAGCGATAGCTCACGATAGGAGCGCGCATGGTGCGTCATATCATCAAAAATAATCAGCACATCGCGCCCTTGCGCGGAGAAGTATTCAGCCATGGTCATCGCTGCATAGGGAGCGATATAGGCCAGCCCCGGCGCTTCTTCATCACCGGCGCTCATGACAATACTGCGCGCCAGCATATCGCCGTCGGTTAGCGCACGAATCACTCGTGCGACCGCATCACCACGCTGGCCAATGGCGCAATAAATACACAGCACATCACTGCGCGCTTGGTTAAGAATGGTATCAATGGCAATCGAGGTTTTACCGGTTTGGCGGTCACCGATAATCAGCTCGCGCTGGCCCAAACCCACAGGAATGGCCGCATCAATGGCTTTAAGACCCGTGGCTAAAGGACGGAAAATCGGTGTGCGATTGAGAATGCTCGGTGCTTCTGCCTCAATCGGGTGCTCAGCCACCGCAGCAATCGGGCCTAAGGTATCACGCGGACGGCCCATGGCATCCACCACCCGCCCCAGTAAAGCTGGACCCACGGGTACGCTGACCACTTTACGGGTGCGATAGACGGTTTCACCTTGGCGAATGTGCTCCGAAGGGCCCAGCAAGATCACGCCTAAGCGCCCGGGCTCTAAGTCCAGCACAATGCCTTGCACACCGCTGGCAAACACCAGCAACTCATCGGCCAAGGCACGCGCTAGACCTGAGACAATGGCCACACCATCGCCCACTTCCGTGACGGTTCCCGTCTCAATCAAGACCGGTTCAGGGGTGGGGCTGTTGACCATCTGCGTGACCCACGCATCCACATCTTGCTCAAGCTGTTGCTGGGTTGGCTTATCAAGCGCACTCATATCGAATCGACTCCCTAATCATCCTTCGCCGGTAAACGCACCGCTGCACTGCTGGTGTGCGAGGTGAGTAATTGCGCCAACTCATCCATATAGCTGTCTGTGGTCCACGACACTTGCGCGCCGCCCACTTGCATCACTAAACCCGGCGACTGCTGTGCATCCGTGCTAAAGCTCAACACCACCTCCGGCAACCACTGCTGTACTTGGCTTTGCAATAGCGTTTGCGTGGCCGCAGACAAGGCATCGCGGGTGCTCACCTGAGCTTTTAGCTGGCCTGCAGCCGCTTGTTGCAATTCAGCGGCCATGGGCGCTAATTGCTGACTAACATGGCGCACAATGGCATCTTCCAGCGTTTCATCGGCTAAATCATGCAAAGCTTTGCGCGTTAAACGCATCAAGGCCTCGGCGCCGGTGTCTTGCAAGCGCTGATTAAAAGCCTGACGCTCGTGCTCAAGGTGCTTGCGCCAGTCTTTTTGCTCTTGCAGCAGTTTAGTGCGTGCATCCGACAATAAGCCATCGCGCTGTTCTTCAGTGGCGGCCAAGGCTTTTTCCAGCAAGGTATCTTGATCGCTGATCAGCTGCGCGCGCTGCTTTACAAAGTCGCTTTTGGCAACCTGTGCGTCACGTTGCGCCTGTTCAGCATCGGCAATACGCTTGCTAATTGACGCTTCACGGGCATCAATACCATCCAAAATCGGACGGTACAAAAAACGCTTGAGCAGCCACAACAAGACTAGAAAGTTGGCGATTTGCGCCAACACTGTTACCCAATCAATCGACATAAGCCATTACGCTCCTGCTGCTGCCTGCATGGCATCCCAAAAGGGGTTGGCAAAAATAAGAATCATCGCGACCACAAAGCAGTAAATAGCGGTGGATTCAATCATCGCCAAACTCACAAACAAGGTACGTGACAGCGTGGGAGCCGCGTCGGGTTGCTGAGCAATCGCCGCAATCGCTGCAGCGGCCGCACGGCCTTCACCTAAAGCAGGGCCAAGCGAGCCAATGGCAATCGTAAAGCCTGCGGTAAAAATAGAAATGGCCGCAATCAATGCAAGTTCAGTCATGATTTTTTATCCTTTTCAGAGGGTGTCACAGGGGAATCTGCCATAGCAGAGGAAATATAAACCGTTGCCAAAATGGCAAAAATGTAAGCCTGAATCAAACCTGTGAGCAGGCCTAACATATCCATTAATACGGGGAAAAAGAACGGCGCAATACTGAGCAAAATTGCCGCAATCACTGCACCGCTCATCACGTTGCCATACAAGCGAATCGCCAACGAAATACCCCGTGAAAACTCACCGATGATATTAAAAGGCAACATAATCACTGACGGCTCAATAAAGGTGCGCAAGTACTGACGCACACCGCCATTGGCGATACCAAACAGCGGAATGGCCACCAACACCGAAATGGTCAATGCCACCGTAGTGGACAGCGACGAGGTGGGCGTATCAAAGCCTGGAATCACCGTCAGCACATTCGCCACGGCAATAAATAAAAACAACGTACCGGCAAAGTACAGCACATGCCGCGCGCCTTGATGGGTGACTTCTTCGATTTGCCCTTGGATGGCCACCACAATCAGCTCTAACGCACTGCGCCAGCGCCCCGGCGCACTATCAGCGCTTAAGCGCCATGTCACCAGCATGGAAATACCCACCAGCACCGCCATCACAATCCAGGTGTTGACCAAGGTGGCATTCACGCCAAAATCACCGATATAAAACACGATATTTTGATCGGGAGTCAGCTGCATTTAAAGGTTCTCCTGTTGCACAGTCGCTGCGGTTGGCTTGATGCGCGCACGCACCACGGCAATCACGCGCACTGCTAAAAAGGCCAGCATATAACCTGCCAACGCCCATAAGGTGTCGGTGAGTCGTGTTAGCGCTAAACCCACGCCCAACAAAATCACCAGTCGCACAAAAAAGCTCAGCATCAAAATGCCACCCGGCTGCGACGACGCTAACGCCAAACGCATGCCCCAGTTGAGCCCCCAAAAAAACAACACCGCCATGGGCAATCCCACTGCTAGCCCCAGCACTATGGCTGTGCCCTGTATCTCAATCACAGACCTTCTCCCTTTTGCTGCGAGGCCATTCTAAATGGTTATTTGTCTCGGGTTTTATCAATCCAACTCCACGCCACCATCCCGCCCAACACCACACCGCCTAAAATTAAAGCAATGGGCCAAGAAAAGCTTTGCGGTGCGACACGGTTGAGCCACATCCCTAAAAAAGCCCCGCCCACAGTAGGTATCGCCACTGACCAGCCAATCACGCCAAATACACCCAAGCCGTTTAGGGGGCTGTACTGTGGTTCATCGCGGGTCTTTTGCATACGCTGCGTGCGGCGGCGAATGGCTTCGCTGGCGGTATCTTTATCCGTCATGTTAAGGGTTTCCGTAAATCACTGAAGCGGCGCACAATGCCGGCTTCAAGTTTAGACAAGGCCGTGCGCGCCACTCGCTCATCTTCATCGACTTCCATAAAATTGGCTTGGATGGTGTCATTGAGCGTATCTAAATCATCGCCCTGCACGCCACGCCGCACGGCGATATCCACGCTGTAGCCATGCTTGACCAGTAAGCCTTGGTCAATACCAAAGTAACGCTCCTGCCCCTGCGCGTCAGTAATCACTAATACCGAAGGCAGCAGCGCGCTGACAAAATCCGTATGGCGAGGCAACATCGTAAACGAGCCGTTATCGGCTTCAGCTGCAACTTTAGTGGCTTCACCGCTGAACAATAAACGTGTGGGTAAGCGCACATTCACCTGCATCAGCTGGGCGTCACTCATGCTGTGGCCTGCGCGTGCGGCAAAGCACCAATCATGTAGTAATCCATTTCATTATCGTCAAACTCCGTTTGCTGCAAAATATGCTCACAGCCCGCCAGCGTATCGGCGACCGAAACACGCTGACCGGCATCACCACTGAAGGATTCTGCCGAGAAAAACGGTTGCGTTAAAAAGCGCTCCAGACGGCGCGCGCGCGCCACTACGGCACGGTCAGCCATGGATAACTCTTCCAAACCAAGCATGGCAATAATATCGCGTAACTCTTCGTATTCCGCCAAAGTCCGGCGCACGGCACGGGCGATATCATAATGGCGCTGACCGACCACGGCGGGCGTGAGCATCACTGATGTGGAGCCTAAAGGGTCAACCGCAGGGTATAAACCTTCACTGGCACGTTTGCGCGACAGCACAACAGACGCCGATAAGTGCGAGAAAATATGCGCAGCTGCGGGGTCAGTAAAGTCATCCGCAGGTACATACACCGCCTGAATCGAGGTAATGGCCCCTTTGCGCGTGGAGGTGATGCGTTCCTGCAGCGAAGCCAACTCAGTGGCCAAGGTGGGCTGATAACCCACACGCGATGGCATGCGCCCCAGCAAACCTGAAACCTCAGAGCCGGCCTGCACAAAGCGGAACACGTTATCAATCAGCAGGAGTACGTCTTGTTGTAAATCATCGCGGAAATATTCCGCCATGGTCAGCGCGGTTTTACCCACCAGAAAGCGCACACCGGGGGCTTCGTTCATCTGACCAAAGAGCATCACGGTGTTTTCACGCACACCGGCTTCGCCCATTTCGCGGTACAGCTCTTCGGCTTCACGCGAGCGCTCACCAATCCCGCAAAATAAGCTCACGCCTTTATAATGCTGGGCGGTGTTGTTGATCAGCTCGGTGATTAAGACGGTTTTACCCACACCGGCACCGCCAAACAAACCGGTTTTACCACCGCGCTCAATGGGCGACAGTAAATCAATGGCTTTAATACCAGTTTCTAAAATAGCACTGTGCACCACACGGTCTTCCAGTGCGGGCGGGGGCTGGTGGATGGAGCGTCGCGCCGCGGCAACCGGTTCAGGCTGACCATCAATGGCTTGGCCAAACACGTTAAGCATACGCCCCAGCACGGCCTCGCCCACCGGCACCTGAATGGGCGCACCGGTAGCCCGCACGGCCATGCCTAAACCCAAACCGCGCACGGGTGCTAGAGCAATACAGCGCACGGTGCCTTGGTCGAGTAAGGAGGCTACTTCTAGGGCTAAGTCACCGGCATAGAGCAAGTCTTGAATGCGTGGAATCTGACCGCTAAACACCACATCCACTACACCACCACGAATCTGCGTCACCCGCCCTTCGGCGATCGGCTCAGCGCTATGCGCTGCAGCATCCGGTGACTGATCCGCAGCATCAGCAGGGTTTGCGGCGGCTTCTAAAGCATGATCTAACTCTGACATTGACTCTACTCTCCATCCATGTCGCACAATTTCAACGAGGCAGCGCCCAGACAGGCTTAGCTAAAATCCTCTGCGCTGGGTAAACGCACATCATTCCACTCAATCGCTCGGCTGCGCCAATGCTCTTCAATGGACTGCGCAAAGTCGGCACGCACTAATTTGGCCCGTGCTTCACACCACTGCGCTGAATCTTGACGCATCACAATACCTTCGGGCGTCCCTTCGCGGTACTGACTGCTAGCACTGCTGAGCAAGTTTTTTAACTCATCAACAGTGGCCGTACCCTCATACAAGGTGGGCACTACAGCTAAACCCAAAGTCTCGGCTAAAGCATTACGCCGCGCGCAACTCCAAAACTTCTGCGCACTGCGGTCGTACACATCAAATACTACAAACCAATCGGGCAAATTATCATAATCAAGCGAGTGACGTGCCGCGCACCACTCACCAAAGACAATCACATCACTGCTTAAATGGTCGGCTAAAGCATAACGGTGCTGCGCCAGCCAAGAGTTCAAGCGTGAAAACTGCCCAGCAAAGGGCTCAAGTAGATACTGACCACGGTTTTGCGCGCGCAGTTCACCGTTGTCACGTAGGGAGATGCCTAAATTAGCACCATCGAGCTTCTCTTCAACACGCAAAGGCTGCGCCAAGAGGCTGGCAATCTCAGCTTCATCCAGCACTTTATCATCACGCGGCATACCCTCACCCAGCCAAT
>JAAZJF010000033.1 GCA_012800475.1 Gammaproteobacteria bacterium | reverse complement strand
CTCGAAGATGTGTTAGCTGCGCTGCAGTGTTAAGCAACAGGCTGATAACAGTTGTGTATGGGCAGTTGTAGACTGCATATCTTAAATTTTTATCGGATTAAAGCTCGGTGTATTGAGTTGTTCTCAAGAGAATCCGTTTTATTTCGCTCGCATCAATAAGAGGGTGCCCAGTGTCGTCAACCATCATCGTAAGTTTAGTGATCGGCGCTATTGTCATATTGCTGCTTGTTGGTTATCTCAATAATGCATTAGAGAAAAGTAAACTTGAAAAAGCACGCCGTAAAGCCGATTTAATTGATCGTCAGCGTCGTTGTTCAAGTTTGTCTGAAACCTTGCCTGGGCAATTGATGAGTGTTGAGCTCAAGCAGTTATTAAACCGTATTGAACTCAAGCTCAACGATGAATTACTGGCTGTGGATGCTAATAACACCGCCTGCCAGGCCCGTGCTGCTCAGTTACGTGAATGGGCAACACAAGGCGAAGCCTTAGCGGTGAATAACACCGTGCTCACAATCACCAGTGATGCGCAGATCAAGGATGTGCGCTTTCAGCTAGAAAGCCTACAAACACAAATCAAGCGTGCAGCTGAAGATAAAGTTATTAGCAATGCTGAGGCCAAACAGTGGTTAGCTGAGGTGCGTCGCATGTTAGTCAGTGTATATATTGATTACTTTCAGCGTACAGGGCAGGAATTGTTAGCGCAGCAGCGTACTCAGCAGGCGCGTTTAGTGTTTGAGCGTGCAGTGCAGTTTTTGCAAAAGCAGAAAGATCCTGCACCTTATAAGGCATCTTTAGATGAGTTTAAGGCGCTTTTAACGCAAGCATCGGCGCTGTCTGCTGCGCAAACACAAGCCGCTGCCACTCAGAGCAACGAGTTAACCGCTGCGGTTGAGCAAGAGAATGAAGACGATACGCAGTGGCAAAAAAAGCAAATGTATGATTAATCTGAGGTGGTTATGAGTTTAGTTGTGTACGGCGCCGCTTTATCGCCTTTTGTGCGAAAAGTCAGAGCTTGTTTATTAGAAAAGCAGCTGGAGTATACCAGCGAGCTCATTCTGCCTTTCAATCAGCCAGACTGGTATTACGCCATCAGCCCCTTAGGGCGCATTCCAGCGTTGCGTGACGGCGAATTGAATATTTGTGATTCTGCAGTGATTTGTGCTTACTTAGAAGATCAATATCCTGATACTCCAAAGCTCTTGGCCGGTACAGCTGCAGAGGTTGCACGTATTCGTTGGTTGGAAAAATACGCTGATTATGAGCTTGCACCACTCACCACTTTTACGGTGTTTTTTAATCGCACTTTGGCTGCGAGTTTAGGTCAGGCGTGTGATGAGGCTGCAGTGCAAATTGCTTTACAAAAGTTGGTCGCGCACTTTGACTACTTAGAGCAACAGTTGGACGGCCAAGAGTATTTTGTGGGCCAGCGTTTTACTTTAGCGGATATCGCGATTGTCACGCAGTGGGTTAATTTTTCTTATGGTCAAGAACACATTGATACGGCGCGCTGGCCTGAGTTGGCTGCCCATCAGCAGCGTGTGTTGGCGCGTGACTCGATGCAGACATTACTGGCAGATGAAGCACAGATGTTAGCCCGTATCAGTTAACTGGCCTTTGTAGCGATGAGCTGAGGTCGTGACTTTTTTAACTTTAAACGTCACATTAGAATGTATCGTTGTTTAGTGCATTTTTTGTGAATAAGGTCATAATGGAGTCTTGGTTTTTGACTGGGTAGTTCTGCTATGCAAAAAGAGTCACGTAAGGTGCGCGAGTTTCGTCGACGCGAGCAAGAGATTCTTGATACTTCGCTGAAGTTGTTTCTTGAGCAAGGTGAAGACTCCGTCACGGTAGAAATGATTGCCGATACCGTGGGTATCGGTAAAGGCACTATTTATAAGCACTTTAAGTCCAAAGCTGAAATCTATTTGCGCTTGATGCTGGACTATGAGCGTGAGCTCAATGAGTTGTTTCACTCTGACACTGTGGCCAGCGATAAAGAAGCCTTGTCACGCGCCTACTTTTCCTTCCGTATGGGTGATCCGCAGCGTTACCGCTTATTTGATCGCTTAGAAGAAAAAGTACTCAAAGGCCATCAAGTACCAGAGATGGTTGAGCAATTGCATACCATTCGAGCGTCAAACTTTGAACGTTTAACGCGTTTAATTGAAGGGCGTATTGATGAAGGTAAGCTCGAAGATGTACCACCTTACTTCCATTACTGCGCAGCATGGGCTTTAGTGCACGGGGCGGTTGCTTTGTATCACTCGCCTTTTTGGAGCAATGTGTTGGAAGATCAGGAAGGATTCTTCCAGTTCTTGATGGATATTGGCGTGCGTATGGGTAATAAACGGCCTAAACGTGATGACGCCGCATTGCCGGACGCAACTGCAACTGATGTGCTGGAGCAAAAGTAGTCGCGCGCTGTGTGGCTGTATTACCTCAGGTTGAAGTTGGCGTAAAAGCTGCTTAAGACACAGCACATCGAATTTTTGACGCTCAAGGTGGATAGAGTATGCGCCAGGTAATACTGATTGTGGTGGCTATGGCATTGGCATCGTGCATGCAGGTCAGTGATTTAACGGCGCAAGCTGAGTACCATTTGCGTGATGTGGGCTTGCTCAATCACAGTGAAACTAAGCGCTCAAATAATGTGCGCTTGCAAGCTGACTCGTTTATCTACATCAGCCAAGATCAATTTATCCCCTTAGGCTACCCGCCGGCTTATTCTAATGTGGTGGCGCAAGAAACATTTAACGCCTTTATTGAGTATTTCCCACGCTTGAGTCGCGCGCCCGAACCTCTCAGTTATGAGCAAGCCTTACAGGCTGCGCGTCAGGCGGGTGCTCATTATTTGCTGTATATGCGCTTTGCTCAAGGTAATGACCGCATTGGTAATTGGGAAGAGTATAAAGCACGTCAAGAAACAGGTGCGCGCTTAGGTGTCGACCGTGGTGCTATTCATCTGATGCTGGTGGAGTTAGGTAATGGTTATTTAGTCGATACGGTTAATATTCGTAATCGTGGCGGGTTTTTAACCTTTCATAACAATAAACCTGAAGACTTAATTCGTCCCCCTTTACGCCAATATGCACGCCGTTTACTGGGGTTGTCCCTTTAGAAAAAGGTGGTGAGCTATGTACAGTAATCAAGATAATATATTGCAGGATTTAGCCCAGACGGCTGAGCGCTTATCCTATAGCAAGGACTGGCAGCCAACACAGCACGGCGATAGTGAAATGCGTATTGCTAAAAACGGTGTATGGTTTCACCAAGGTGGTGAGATTAAACGTCCCGCTTTAGTGCAATTGTTTTCACGGTTATTGCGCCGCGAAGGTGAGCAGTACTTTCTGGTGACGCCGGTTGAAAAGCTCAGCATTGTTGTGGAAGACGCACCCTTTGTTTCAATCAATACCGATGTTCAAGGTCAAGGGTCTACGCAAAATCTATATGTCACAACCAATTTAGGTGATGTGGTGTGGGTTGGGCCTGAGCATCCGCTGCGAGTTGAAATCGCGTCCAACGGTGAGCCTGCACCTTATGTGTCCATTGGTGAGCACTTGGACGTGCGTTTGCAGCGCAGTGATTTTTATCAATTGGTCGACTGCGCGGTCGAGCGTGTACTTGATGGACAGTCTGTGATGGGCTTATGGAGTCAAGGTGAGTTTTATGTGCTGGGAGCGATTTGAAACTTAGAAGCAGTATGTGGCTTGCAAAAGCATCTGTTGGCCCCCATTTATATCGTTAAATCTAAATTTTGTGTGCAATTATTATGACGTCAGCATTATCCATTCAGCAATTAAGAAAAAGCTATGCCAATGGCTTTGAAGCCCTTAAAGGTGTTGATTTAGAAGTGGCTGAAGGTGATTTTTTTGCCTTGCTTGGCCCCAATGGAGCGGGCAAGTCCACTACCATTGGTATTTTGTCCACCTTAGTCAATAAAACCAGCGGCAGCGTGCAGGTGTTTGGTCATGATTTGGAGACCGATCCTTTAGCGCTCAAACGCTGTATTGGTTTGGTGCCGCAGGAATTTAACTTCAATCAGTTTGAAACGGCATACAATATTTTGACCACCCAGGCGGGGTACTACGGTATCAAGCTCAAAGATGCACGAGTGCGCGCTGAAGAGTTGCTCAAGCAACTGGGTTTATGGGATAAGCGCGATTCGGCTTCACGGATGTTGTCAGGTGGTATGAAACGCCGTTTGATGATTGCTCGTGCTTTGATGCATCAGCCGCGTTTGTTGATTTTAGATGAGCCCACTGCGGGTGTGGATATTGAATTGCGTCGCTCCATGTGGGAGTACCTGACGCAGCTCAATGAGCAGGGTACAACCATTATTCTAACCACTCATTACCTAGAAGAAGCAGAGCAGTTGTGTCGCAATATTGCCATTATTGATCACGGCGTTATTGTTGAAAACACCAGTATGCGCGCCTTGTTAGGGCAGCTTTCCAATGAAACCTTCTTGCTTGATTTAAAAGAAATGCAAAAACAGGCCCCAGAGCTTGAAGGCTATCCTGCGGTATTGCTCGATGAGTGTACCTTGCAGGTGCAGGTTGAGAAAAAACGGGGTCTGACCGATCTGTTTAATCAGCTGTCGGCGCAAGGTGTTGAAGTGCTGAGCTTGCGTAATAAAAGTAACCGCCTTGAGGAGCTGTTTGTGTCATTGGTTGAGAAAAATCTAGAAGGTGATTCAGCATGAGTGCAGAATTAAGCTCCAATTTAGTCGCGTTAAAAACCATTGTGCACCGTGAGGCACGTCGCTTCTTACGCATTTGGCCGCAAACACTTCTACCGCCAGCGATTACGATGGTGTTGTATTTTGTGATCTTCGGCAACTTGATCGGCAGCCAAATCGGCGATATGCATGGTTTTACTTATATGCAATATATTGTGCCGGGCTTGATTATGATGTCGGTGATTACCAACTCATATAGCAACGTGGTTTCAAGCTTTTTTAGTGCGAAGTTTCAAAACTCCATTGAAGAGCTGATGGTGTCGCCGGTGTCACCGCACACCATTTTAATTGGCTTTGTGTTGGGTGGTATTTTGCGTGGGCTGGGCGTGGCGGTGATTGTCTCGGTCTTGTCGTTGTTCTTTACGCAACTGCAAGTGCACAACCTAGCCATCACTATAGTGGTGATTGTCTGCACCTCGGCGGTATTTGCTCTGGGCGGTTTTTTGAACGCTATCTTTGCCCGTAACTTTGATGATATATCGATCATCCCGTCCTTTGTGTTAACACCGCTGACGTACTTAGGGGGTGTGTTTTACTCCATTGATATGCTGGGACCCTTTTGGAAAACCATATCCATGGCCAACCCCATTTTGCATATGGTCAATGCCTTTCGTTACGGTATTTTAGGTATCTCAGATATTGATATCAGTGTGGCGATTGGTTTGATGCTGTTAACGACGCTGGTGCTGTATACCATTTGTGTGCGTCTGTTAATTTCAGGACGGGGTATGCGTTCTTGATCGCTGGTTTGTTAAGATTTTATAAGTTGGCCTGAAAATTGCTTTTATCTCCTTAAGTATCGCAAAGCGTCAAAGAAGCGGTGGGGGATAAGATGAGCCAAGGTATAGAATTTAATCGATTGATGTTAGAAATGCGCAGCATGCAAGCAGATGCCATGTCGCGCGTGAAGCCTGCTGCGGTGGAGACAACACCTGCGGTAGGTGGGCCTAACTTTGCTGAAATGCTGGGCCAGGCCGTCGGCCAGGTGAATGAAACACAGCAAGCCTCAAACCAGCTCGCTAATGCCTTTGAAATAGGGCAAAGTGGCGTCGATTTAACTGATGTAATGATTGCCTCGCAAAAAGCGAGCGTATCATTTCAGGCCATGACTCAGGTGCGTAACAAACTGGTTCAGGCCTATCAAGATATTATGCAGATGCCAGTTTAGGGGCGATAGATCATGGTTGACGCAACGGCAAACACACCGCAAACCACCGAACAACCGGCAAAGCCTGCCTTTGCTGG
>JAAZJF010000230.1 GCA_012800475.1 Gammaproteobacteria bacterium | reverse complement strand
GGCAATGCCGGAGACCAGCAAAGAGCCGCCACCATAAATAGCCGCGCAGCCTAAGACGCCGGCCAGCAGTGCCAAGCCGCGACGCGCTGCAGTGGGCAGTGGTGGTGTGCGCGAGGAGCGGCGCTGGGAAACAGTTTGTGTGCTCATAGATTCTAATTAAAGTGGTGCTGGGCTAATTGCCACGGGTTATCGCTGACCAAACGCTGGGCGGCGTCTGCGCCCAATACTTCAGCAGCAACGGCTAAGCCGGCAGTTAACACAGGGGGGCGATGATCCACATTGTGTGCGTCGCTGGCGAGTATGGTCACCCAGTTGCTTTCCAGCAGTTGAATGGCTAGATCTTGCGCCACTTCACCAAAGTTTCCCGCCACTGAGCCTGCAGTCACTTGCAATAAGCAGCCTTGCTCAATAAAAGGCTTGAGCTTCGCCGGCTCGCGCATTAGGCCTTTATTACGCTCAGGGTGCGCGATCATGGGGATGACGTTGTTTTGTAACAACCAGCCGGTGAGTTTTTCTGCACCAAAAGGCACTTCACCGTGTGGAAACTCCAGCAGCAGCACGTTTTTACCCTGCCATTGCCCGACATAGGGGATGGTGTTGGTTTTAACGCCAATCATCAACTCCATGCCAAAACGCACTTCAGCCGCCGCCGCAACCTGTAAGGGAATGGCATGCTCACGCAAACCCTGTTGGAACTCTAACAACGCCTGCCCAATGGTGGCGGGGGTGTTTTCATAACGTCCAGGATGAATATGCGGGGTGCACACCAAGTGCGTGATGCCGTCGGCCACGGCAAGGCGGGCCAGTTGCAGAGCGGTGTCGAGGTCTGGCGCGCCGTCATCGATACCGGGCAATAGATGGTTGTGTAGATCAATCATGGCGTGGTGTCCTGCCTTTAACGCACAACCCGCACGGGTGAGGTGCGGGTTGTAGGGTGGAGCTTATTTTTTAACTTTAGCGCTGTCGCTGTAACCGTAGTAGTCGTAGTAACCACCGTAGTTGTAGCCGTTTTTCATCGCTTTTTTGATATCCACTTGGTTGAGTACGATACCTGTGACTGGCGCATTGCTTTGCAGCAGTTGACCAATTCCTTTGACCACCAAGGGCTTGGCGGTGCTGTCGGAGCGAATCACATAAATCAGTGCGTTGGCCAACGTACCCAAAACCAAGGCGTCGCTGACTGCTTGCGTGGGTGGTGAGTCAATAATCACGCGGTCGTATTTCTCGCGCAGGTATTGGATCACTTCAGCAAAGCGTGGGCTGGATAACAGCTCCAGCGGGTCGGGTGGTACGGAACCGGCGCTGAGCATATCCACGCCATCCACGTTTTTAATGCATTCTTCCAGCTTAGCCGTGCCCGCAATTAAGTTGGCTAAACCAGGTGTGCCCACGGGGAAACCAAAGTTTTTTGCCAGCGTCGGACGGCGCATATCGGCGTCAATCAGCAACACGTTTTCCATCTGACCCAGCGCATAGGCTAAGTTAGCCGCGACGGTTGATTTACCTTCGCCCGGAACAGAGGAGGTGACCACCAAAATCTTGTGCGGCTCCTCCATCGCTGATAACACCACACCGGTGCGGATAGTGCGGATGGATTCAGAGAAACTTTTATTGCTGTCGGTGTTAAACAGATTAGCCACCTGGCTGCGGTCTGCTTTACTGACCAGCGGTAATAAGCCCAGGACCGGCAGGTTAAGGGTGTTTTCGATTTCTTCGGTGCTCTTAAAGGTGTTATTCAGCGCTTCAAGTAACAGCACTAAACCCACACCTATCAAAGCTGCAAGGAATGTCGCCAGCGCAACGATTAATGCCTTTTTAGGTTTGATTGGCGCAGTTGGAATATTGGCACGATCGACAATACGTACAGTGGCGCTGTCGAGATCACTGGTTGCTGAGGCTTCTTTTAAGCGCGTAACAAAGGTGTCGTACAGGGCGCGGTTGCTGTCCACT
>JAAZJF010000229.1 GCA_012800475.1 Gammaproteobacteria bacterium | reverse complement strand
GTCATATCCTTAAATCCACAGCTTCTTGACGTCACGGCCACCATACATCAGGTTAACCATGGCACGTGTCACCATAATCGCAGTGAACATTGAGGTGATAATGCCCAGTGACAAGGTCACCGCAAAGCCTTTAATTGGACCGGTACCCATAGCAAATAAGATTGCACCCACCAATAGCGTGGTCAAGTTACCGTCAATAATGGCTGAGTACGCCTTATCAAAACCTTCATGAATCGCGCGCTGCACGGACATGCCATTGGCAATTTCCTCACGAATACGCGAGAAAATCAGCACGTTCGCATCAACCGCCATACCCATGGTCAACACAATACCGGCAATACCTGGCAAGGTTAATGTAGCACCCAGCAGCGACATCATCGCTAACAGGTTCACCATATTCAGGCCCAATGCAATCGTTGCTAGTACGCCAAATGTTTTGTAAATCAGCACGATAAAGATCGCTACAAACAAGAAGCCCCATAACGCTGCCTGTACGCCAAGCTGAATATTTTCAGCACCTAGACTTGGGCCAATGGTGCGCTCTTCAGCAAAGTACATGGGTGCCGCTAAGCCACCCGCACGCAATAACAACGCCAACTCAGACGACTCGCCCTGACCATCCAACCCCGTAATACGGAATTGACTGCCCAGCGCCGACTGAATGGTAGCCAGACTGATCACGCGCTTTTCTTCTTTAAAGGTTTGCACTGCGACTTCTTTTTCAACACCATCCACCAACTGACGCACATAACGTGTTGTTGGACGCTGTTCAATAAAAATCACCGCCATACTGCGACCAATATCATTGCGTGTTGCACGGTTCATTAACTCGCCACCGTGACCATCCAAACGAATATTGACCTGTGGCCGACCATTTTCATCGTAGCTGGCCTGAGCATCAGTCACTTGATCACCGGTGATGATCAGGCTGCGCTCAAGCGCAACAGGCGGACGCCCTTCTTCGCGAAACTCATACATTTCAGTTGTCGCACGCGGCGCATCTGTAGCGGCGGCTAAACGAAACTCAAGATTGGCTGTTTTACCCAAAATACGCTTCGCTTCAGCCGTATCCTGCACACCAGGCAACTCAACGACAATCCGGTTAGCACCTTGGCGCTGCACCAACGGCTCAGCCACACCTAACTCATTCACACGGTTACGCACCGTGGTTAAGTTTTGCTTGATTGAGTATTCACGAATTTCAGTAATTTTAGTCGGCAATAAAGTCAAACGCAGCACAGGCTTGTCATTACGCTCAGCGACAGTCATTTCAAAGTCGGCAAAGTCTTTACGAATTAACGTGCGAGCTTGACCTAAAGTTGCACTGTCATCAAAGCCCAACTGAATACCGTTTTCGATACTCGGCAAGCTGCGATAACGCACACGCTCTTTACGCAAAATGGTTTTAATTTCGCTTTCATGCACTTTAATGCGCGCAGAAATTGCTTTATCCATATCCACTTCAAGCAAGAAGTGCACACCACCTGACAGGTCAAGACCCAACTTCATTGGGTTTGCACCTAAGCTACGCAACCATTGCGGCGTTGTAGCAGCAAGATTCAAAGCAACAACATATTCGTCGCCAAGAGCCTTACGTACGACTTCTTTCGCTGGCAACTGATCGTCGCGGCGCTCTAAACGTAATAAACCACCACGCGCCTCTACTGCAGAACTTTTAACAGCAATACCTGCAGCTTTTAATGCTGTAGTCGCACGATCAAGTTCAGCTTGTTCAACCTGTAGCGCACTGCTAGCACCTGTGACTTGAATCGCCGGATCATCGGGAAACAGGTTAGGCGCAGAGTAAATAAAACTGATGGAAAAAATCGCTACAATCAGCAGATACTTCCATAAAGGATACTTGTTGAGCATGACACCGCCCGCTTATGTGGCTGCAATACATCCAGCCAAAATCAATCGAATATAACGCAAATCGGGCAGTGCACCTCAAAGATGTACACACCCCTGAGATACAGCCGCCCGTGACCTAAAACACTTAGATAGCTTTCAAAGTGCCTTTTGGTAAAGCTGCGATTACTGCGCTTTTTTGAATTTTCAGCTCAACAGTGTCTGAAGCTTCAATGACTAAAAAGTCATCCGTCACTTTAGTCACTTTGCCAGCAATACCACCACTGGTCACTACCTCATCACCTTTTTGCAAGCCGCCAACCAAGTTGCGGTGCTCTTTGGCGCGCTTTGCTTGTGGACGCCAGATCATCAAATAGAAGATGACTAAAAAACCAGCCAATAAGATAAATTGCATGTACTCACCACCTGGCGGTGCGCCAGCAGCAGTGTCAGCGTAAGCAGCAGAAATAAAGAAATCCATGAACAACTCCCATTACAAAAGACATTAGTGTCCGTTATTTTAATTAAGCGGCGGCGTTGGTAAACCACGTCGCGCATAAAACCCATCAACAAAGTCGCTCAATGTACCTTGTTGGATAGCCTCTCGTAAACCCGCCATAAGACGTTGATAATGACGCAGATTATGTATGGTGTTAAGCATACAACCTAACATCT
>JAAZJF010000228.1 GCA_012800475.1 Gammaproteobacteria bacterium | reverse complement strand
CGGCGTTGTATGTGCCGGAGTTGGGTCAGCTAGCAATGATCCTTGCGTTATGTTTTGCTGCTGTACAATCCTTTTTCCCGTTAGTGGGAGCATGGCGTGGCGATCATAAATGGATGAGCCTAGGGCAGCCTGCTGCTTGGGGTCAGTTTATCTTTTTGTTGATTGCTTTTATCTGCTTAACTTGGTCATTTATGACCGATGACTTCTCTGTGGCTTACGCAGCGTCCAACTCCAACAGCGCACTGCCTTGGTATTACAAATTCAGTGCTGTGTGGGGCGCGCATGAAGGCTCACTGTTGTTGTGGGCGTTGATTCTTGCGGGTTGGACCTTTGCGGTCGCTATTTTCTCACGTCAGTTGCCTGAGGAAATGTTAGCGCGGGTTTTGTCTGTGATGGGCATGATCAGTATTGGTTTTTTACTTTTCTTAATTGAAACATCCAACCCCTTTGTGCGTTTATTGCCACAAATGCCTATGGATGGCCGTGACTTAAACCCCTTGTTGCAAGACTTTGGCTTAATTGTGCACCCACCTATGTTGTATATGGGTTATGTGGGTTTCTCAGTCGCCTTTGCTTTTGCGATCGCGGCACTGCTTGGCGGTAAGCTGGATGCGGCATGGGCGCGCTGGTCACGTCCCTGGACGCTAGTTGCTTGGGCCTTTTTAGGTGCCGGTATTGCTCTGGGTTCGTGGTGGGCGTACTACGAGCTAGGTTGGGGCGGTTGGTGGTTCTGGGACCCAGTAGAAAACGCATCCTTTATGCCATGGTTGTTGGGTACAGCTTTGATTCACTCCTTGGCGGTGACTGAAAAGCGTGGCGTGTTTAAAAACTGGACTGTATTACTGGCTATTGCTGCGTTCTCTTTAAGTCTGCTGGGTACGTTTTTAGTACGCTCTGGCGTATTGACCTCGGTGCATGCTTTTGCTGCAGACCCGGAGCGCGGTATTTTTATTCTGGTGTTCTTGTTAGTGGTGGTGGGTGCGTCATTGACCCTCTTTGTACTGCGGGCACCGGAAGTGAAAAGTAAAGTTGGCTTTACATTCTGGTCTAAAGAAACTTTATTGCTGATCAATAATATTATTTTGGTCGTCGCAACGGCGATGGTGTTGTTGGGCACGTTGTACCCCTTAGTTTTAGATTCGCTCACGGGCGCTAAATTATCAGTAGGCCCTCCGTACTTTAATGCATTGTTTGTCCCGCTGATGGGTGTATTAATGCTGGCGATGGGTGTGGGTATTATCACACGCTGGAAAAACACGCCCACCCAGTGGCTGATTAAAATGCTAGCGCCTGTTTTAGTCGTCAGTGCGGTATTGGCTGTAGTCGGCAGTTTGGTGTATCGCGACTTTAATATCGCTGTACTGGGTCTGTTTTTCCTCTGTGCGTGGGTCTTGCTTGCTGGTATTCGCGACATTATGGATAAAACCCGTAACAAGGGCTTATGGCGTGGTATGCGCTCCTTAACCCGCAGTTACTGGGGCATGCAGTTGGGTCACTTAGGCATGGTCTTTATGGCTGTGGGTGTTGTCATGGTGAGCCAGTACAGTGATGAGCGCGACTTGAAAATGGCGCCAGGTGATTCTTTAGAGATGGCCGGCTACCGTTTTGTATTTGAAGGCGCTGAGCACTATGAAGGCCCTAACTATGTGTCGGATAAGGGCAGTGTGCGTATTTTTGACGGCGAGCGTGAGATTGCTCTCTTGCACCCAGAAAAGCGTCTGTACCTTGTGCAGCAAATGCCCATGACAGAAGCGGGTATCAATGCAGGCTTTACACGGGACTTATATGTGGCGATGGGTGAGCCCTTGGAAGATGGCGCTTGGGCGATTCGCGTACACATTAAGCCGTTTGTGCGCTGGATTTGGTTGGGTGCGTTTCTCACAGCCTTTGGTGGTGTGTTGTCAGCGCTGGATCGACGCTACCGCGTGAAGGTCACCAAGAAAGTGAAAGATGCATTAAACGTCGAAGATAAAGGGAATACAGCACATGTCTAAAACACGTTTACTAGCGGCACTGGGTGTATTGCTCGGGGTGGGACTCTTTGCCGCAGTGGCCATGTTTGGGATTCATAATGATCCCAGCGAGTTGCCATCGGCATTGATTGGTAAGCCGTTCCCTGAGTTCAGTACCGGCTCAGTGGATGATACGGATACCGTGATTACACGTGCTGACTTATTAGGCAAGCCGGCCTTAGTTAACGTATGGGCGACTTGGTGTATTTCTTGCAAAGTCGAGCATCCTGTACTCAATGATTTAGCTAAGCAAGGCGTGGTCATTCATGGCATTAACTATAAAGATACAAAGCCTGAAGCACAGCGCTGGTTGACGGACTTTTTGAACCCCTACCAGCTCAATATCAGTGATCCAAAAGGCACCTTAGGTCTTGATTTGGGGGTGTATGGTGCACCTGAGACTTTTATCATCGATAAGAAAGGGGTGGTGCGTCATAAGTTTGTTGGTGTGGTAGATCAGCAAATTTGGCGTGAAAAGCTTGCGCCTATTTATCAGGGGTTACTTGACGAATGAAACGT
>JAAZJF010000227.1 GCA_012800475.1 Gammaproteobacteria bacterium | reverse complement strand
GTCGTATTTTCAAACAACAACGCAGGACCGCCTTTACGCAAGGTACGATCACAAATTTCTGTCATTTCTAAAATGGGGGAGACGGGGACTGTAATGCGCTTAAGCTCACCGCGCTGCTCAAGGCCGCGAATGAAATCTCGAAGGTCAGTATATTGCATGATGTGTATCCGTAGCAGATCAAACTTCTGAGCCAGCGAGCCTGTTATGCGCCACGCCAGCTCAGAGTTTGTGATACTAGATGAGAGTTATTTACTGCGCTTCATGGACATGAAAAACTCTTCGTTAGTTTTCGTGTCTTTCAGCTTATCAAGCAAAAACTCGATCGCTGCTGTTTCATCCATAGGATGCAACAATTTACGCAAAATCCACATACGTTGCAGCTCATCTTCGCTGGTTAACAGCTCTTCACGACGAGTGCCCGAGCGGTTGATATTGATCGCTGGGAATACGCGTTTTTCTGCAATACGGCGCTCAAGTTGCAGCTCCATATTACCGGTACCTTTAAACTCTTCGTAGATCACTTCATCCATTTTTGAGCCCGTCTCAACTAGAGCCGTCGCGATAATGGTCAGTGAACCACCTTCTTCGATATTACGTGCCGCACCAAAGAAACGTTTTGGCTTCTCTAATGCATGCGCATCCACACCACCGGTGAGCACCTTGCCGGAGCTTGGAATCACGGTGTTGTAAGCACGGGCTAAACGGGTGATGGAGTCGAGCAAAATCACCACATCTTTTTTGTGCTCAACCAAGCGCTTGGCTTTTTCGATGACCATTTCAGCCACTTGCACGTGACGGGTCGGCGGCTCATCAAAGGTTGAAGCAACCACTTCACCACGCACGGTACGCTGCATTTCCGTGACTTCTTCTGGGCGCTCATCAATCAGCAAAACGATGAGATGGCACTCAGGGTTGTTACGGGTAATGTTCGAGGCGATATTTTGCAGCATGATGGTTTTACCGGCTTTAGGCGGTGCCACAATCAAACCACGCTGGCCTTTACCAATAGGTGCAGCCAAATCAATCACACGACCGGTCAAGTCTTCCGTTGAGCCGTTACCAATTTCCATGGTCAGACGCTTAGTTGGGAAGAGCGGAGTCAGGTTTTCAAAGAGGATTTTATTACGGGCGTTTTCTGGACGATCAAAGTTGATTTCATCCACTTTCAGCAATGCAAAATAACGCTCACCTTCTTTAGGTGGACGGATTTTGCCCATAATGGTATCGCCCGTTCTTAAGTTAAAACGGCGAATTTGGCTCGGTGATACGTAAATATCATCAGGGCCGGCAAGGTATGACGAGTCTGCAGAGCGCAGAAAGCCAAAACCATCTTGTAATATTTCTAGAACGCCATCACCAGAAATCTCTTCACCACCACGCGAATGGCGCTTCAAAAGAGAGAAAATAATATCCTGCTTACGTGAACGAGCCATGTTATCTAGGCCCATTTGTTCAGCCAGTTCCAGCAGTTCAGCGACGGGTTTTTGTTTTAATTCGGTCAGATTCATAGGGAATGACGATGATTTAATTTAGAAGGAATGAGTAAGCGCTTGGCTTAGGAGGCGTACCGCGAGGAGAACAATCGATTGTTTGTTCAGAGCCGCATAGGATATCGGCGACGGCATGCAAACTTGTAGTTGTAGCCCTGTAAAGCTACAGAAAATGAATCTACCACTTGCGACGGCGTGCGTCTAGTGTGCACATTAACAAAATGCACACTAGGCGAGCATATAGAGCGATTGACGCGGCAATTAGATATGGCTTTCTAAGAATGCAACCAATTGGCTTTTTGACAGTGCGCCCACTTTAGTGGCTTCAACATTACCGTTTTTAAACAGCATTAAAGTTGGAATACCACGTACGCCGTACTTAGGTGGCGTCGCTTGGTTGTCATCAATATTGAGTTTGCAGATTTTAACTTTACCCGCAAATTCAACCGCAACTTCTTCTAAAACCGGTGCAATCATTTTGCACGGGCCACACCACTCAGCCCAATAGTCAACCAGCACAGGGCCGTCAGCTTGCAATACATCTTGATCAAAGCTTGAGTCGCTAATATTGGTAATGTGATCGCTCATGAAACCTCTCCGTAAAGGTTGATAGTAATTAACGTACTAATAATCATAGCCTGACTTCACTCTTAACGAAAGCAGCATTGCGTTTCGGTATTTTTATTTTGCTGTTTATTTTAGGTGCTTGTTCGGTGATTTAAATTGGCGAATGCGTCGTTGCATGGCACGATAGCTGTATTATTTTTTTGGAATAGCGGCATGCCCAACTCTGCACCCAAACACTTCCCCTTGATTGCAGCAATTGACCTTGGCTCCAATAGCTTTCATATGGTGCTCGCTAAAACCGACCAGCGCGAGATCCGTATCCTTGAACGTATTGGTGAAAAGGTCCAGTTAGCGGCGGGCATTACGGCTGACTTGCAATTGCAAGATGACGCCATTGAGCGCGGCTTAGACTGCTTACGGCGCTTTGCTCAGCTGATACATGGTTTGCCGCAGGGTGCTGTACGAATCGTTGGTACCAGCTCGTTACGTGTGGCGCATAACCGTCAGAGCTTTATTGAGCGGGCTGAAGAGATTTTAGGGCATGACGTTGATGTGATCTCAGGACGTGAAGAAGCGCGTCTCATTTACCTCGGCGTGTCACATACCTTGGCTGATGCACCGGGCAAACGCCTGGTGATTGATATCGGCGGTGGCAGTACTGAGTTTATTATTGGCCAGCAGTTTGAATCACAATTGCGTGGCAGTTTGCAGATGGGCTGTGTGAGCTTTACTCAACGCTTTTTTAAAGACGGTCAAATCACCCCAGCGCGCTATGCCCAAGCCTACACTGCAGCGCGCTTAGAGCTGATGGAGTTGGAGCAAAGCTTACGCCGCATGGGCTGGCAAGATACTGTGGGCGCCTCAGGTACCATTCGCTCCGTGGCACAAGCGATGGGGGCGCAAGGTGTAAGTAACGGCGAAATCAATAGAGCAGGGCTGACCTGGCTTAAAGAGACCATCTTTACTATCGGTGAAATCAATAAAATTGATATCGCTGGGGTAAAGGCCGAGCGCAGCGCAATTTTACCTGCAGGTTTAGCCATTATTGAAGCCATTTTCGATGCCTTAGAGCTGGAACAAATCGCTCCGTGCGACGGTGCTTTACGCGAAGGTGTGCTCTATGACTTGCTCGGCCGCCATCAACATGAAGATGTGCGCGAGCGCTCCATTCAAGCCCTGATGGAACGCAGCCATGTTGACCTTGAGCATGCTCAAAAAGTTGAGTGCAAAGCACTTGAAGCGCTCGCACAGGTGGCTGAATCTTGGCAGCTGACTGAAGACTGGCACAGCGATATGCTCAGCTGGGCCGCGCGCGTACATGAAGTGGGCTTAGATATTGCGCATTATCATTTCCACAAACACGGCGCTTATTTAGTTGAGCATTCAGATTTATCAGGGTTTTCACGTCAAGATCAACAGATGCTCGCGTTGTTAGTCCGTGGCCATCGCCGCAATATTCCCAAAGATCGCTTTATTGAGTTTGGTGAAGAAGGCCAACAACTGTTGCGCCTGTGTATTTTATTGCGTTTTGCTATTTTACTGCACCACATTCGCGGCTCTCAAGAAGTGCCGCAATTGCAGTTAACGGCAAAAGATCACAGTTTACACATCCGCTTTGCCGAGCACTGGCTAGACAACAACCCACTCACCTTAGCCGACTTTGAAAAAGAAGCCGATTGGCTAAAGCGTATTGGCTTTACCCTAGAAGCCCAGTGATCCTGTGAGCACTCAAGCACAGCCTCAGCCCAACTTAATCCTGAGGCTTGTTGTGTGTTTTCCAGTGCTGCAACTCAACTACATTATTCTGCGCCGTTGCAGGCTGAGCGGGCGGCACATGCTGCTCAACAACAATACTGTCGTCATGCTGACTGGACATTTCCATTACCGGATGGGCTTGCAATTCTATTTTGGCTAAATAACGCCCAAACATAGCCACAGTCCCTGTTAAACGCTCTTGGCTGGTCACCGTAAACTCAAAACCATAGAGACGGGCGAGGCGCTTCTGACCTTTACCATCTTGGATAATGCGCCACCCTTTAAAAGCCACATTACCATCGAGCAACTGCACACCGGCTTCTTTACAGTGCTGGCGTACAAAGCGCAAAGCACACTCACGCACCCCATGCCCGCGCCAAAACCAAGCGATGAGCAACCCAACCAATAACCAAGCAAACAGCTCACCTAGTGTTATCATATTCATCACTCTAATTATGTCTTTTAGCCACTGCTCCACACACCGAGCGGTGATCGCTTACATCTTAATCCGCTGGGCAGTTTTTTTACCAGCCTGTGGATAACTTTGCCTCTGAGCGTTACAATAGCAGATTGCAATTTCACGTTTTACTTGAGGGATCTCTGTGTCTGTCGAACTTTGGCTACAGTCTGTCGATTTTTTACGCGATGAACTGCCGGCTCAGCATTTCAACACCTGGATCCGTCCATTACAAGTTGAAGCAGTCGGTGATGAACTGCATATTTTTGCACCAAACCGTTTTGTATTAGATTGGGTCAACGATAAATATATCAACCGTTTGCTCGAGCTGATGGCCGAGCGTAATAACGGTCATGCCCCCTCTATCGCTTTACTGATTGGTAGTAAGGCTAAAACACGCACCAGTATTAACAGCCCAGCCCAGCCTGCGCCAGTGGCAACTCCGGTTCCGGTGGCGAGTGCACCTGTGAGCGCGCCCGAACCGTATCAAGCTCCGCTGCCGATACAACCGATGCCGCACCAGATGCAGCAACC
>JAAZJF010000226.1 GCA_012800475.1 Gammaproteobacteria bacterium | reverse complement strand
GGCTGTGCTTCGTCTGCGCTCGCGCTCCGCACTGCAGCAATAGCTTTGTCTGGGGCGGGCGTGTCTAGAACTGTCACGGTATCTGCGTCTGCGGGTGTCGTAGGCTCTGCGTTGTGCACCTGTTGCTGCGCTGTTTCGTGGTTTGGTTCAGCCGTTTCATTATTGAGTACAGTGCTCTCATTGGCTTTAAAAAGACGCCCAAAAAAGCCCGGTGTGGCTACTTTTGTAAGCGCCACAGCCTGCGGTTGTGCTGTCTCTAAAGCCTGTTCTTGCAATGCCTTAAATTGCTCCAGAGCTGCATAGAGGCCATGTCGCTCAGTCAGTTGTTTGGGGAGCTCTTTGACAAACAATTTGAGGCTTTTCTGCAGTGTTTTTGGCAAGGCTAACTGTTGCAGTTGTTGTGCTATCTCGAGCAGCGTGGCATTGAGTTGCTCTTGGCGCTGCCGCGCGCGGGTTTCTGCTGTTAAGGCAGCCTGCTCAAGGTGCTCAATATGGCGCTCTAAACTGTCAGGTTGGATTGTTTTGCGCGCGTGTAAGCGCAGCGACTGCAGTGCTTGATCAAGCTGCGCGTCGTGACCTTCAGCGGCTACACTGCTGCGTACTAAAGCGCGCTTTAGCAGGTCAGTTTGTAGAGCAAAGTGCGCCTCAAGGGTTTCTTGTTGATCGAGCAGTGTCAGGTATTTTTCTTTCCAATCGAGTGCGTTATTGGGCATTGCTTATCCATGTCACTGCTGTGGAAATTGATAGGTGGTTGCAGCCTGGGGGACAATAATGTCCATTGAAACGGGTAAATGGTCTGAAATCGGCATGGGCACCACAGCCATATTGGCAATATCCAGTTCAGAACTGATCAAAATATGATCGAGGCAACGCTGTGGGTTCCAGCTTGGAAATGTCGCGCAGACTTGCGGTGCA
The DNA here is from genome assembly GCA_012800475.1 of Gammaproteobacteria bacterium. Taxonomy (GTDB): domain Bacteria; phylum Pseudomonadota; class Gammaproteobacteria; order Pseudomonadales; family Pseudomonadaceae; genus Denitrificimonas. The sequence goes on along the minus strand of JAAZJF010000226.1, from coordinate 2,040 downwards.
CGTAAATTCAGGCTGCTTAATGGCGAGTTGACTAACAATTTTTCGGCATGGGTATTCATGTCACCCATCAAAACAATGTGTTGATAATCGCTGACGATTTCGCGCACATAATCCAACTGACGCGCTCGTGCCCGTGCACCTAAAGCCAGGTGCATCGACACCACGGCAATGGCATCTGCACCATCACCAATTTGTGCCAAAATCGCACCCCGCCCGGCAGGACCAGGCAAGGGGTGGTCTTCTAAGCGCTGTGGTTCAAAGCGCGTAAGCAAACCATTACTGTGCTGTGCAAAGGGCCCTAAGTTGCGATTGCGCTGCTGGTACCAGTAAGGGAAATTGCCCAATTGCGCCAATTGTTGCACTTGATTGATATTGCCTGAACGCAAGCTGCCACCATCGGCTTCCTGCAGTGCAACAATATCGTAATCGCTGAGCATAAAGCCGATTTTTTCAAGATTGCGGTAACGCTCCTGATGCGGAATCAAGTGTTTCCAACTGCGCGTCACATAGTGCCGATAAGCACTGGTGGTGATGCCCACTTGGATATTAAAACTCAATAAGCGAATGCGTTGATCATTGCGCGGTACAACCTCAGGGCTGCACAACGCGTTGTGATTGGCATCGCACAATATCATTGAGCGTTCTTGATTAAAGCGCGGTAGCGTCAGCACGGCAATATCCTATTTAGGTTGACGTTCTTTCTCGATCAGTACATCAGCAACATCGACAGTTTCTTGTAAACCACCGGCCATACCGATATCAAAACGGTATTTACCGTTCACAACGATGGCAGGCACGCCACTGATTTGATACGCCATGGCCAGCTTTTTAGCTTTTTCCATTTGGCTTTTCACGCTAAAGGAGTTCCAGGTTTTTAAAAACGCATCTTTATCCAGGCCTTGCGTGACAACAAACTGAGTGATGTCATCGAGTGATGCAAGTTTGCGGCCTTGGTTATGCAAGGCATTAAAAATACTGTTATGTACTTTTTCGCCTGCTTTTAAGTTTTCCAAGGTATAAAAAAGTTGGCCATGCAGGTTCCAGATACCACCAAACATAGCGGGTACACGGACAAAGTTCACATCTTCAGGCAGCTTTTCGGACCATGGGTTGATCGTGGCTTCTAACTGATAGCAATGTGGGCAACCGTACCAAAACAGTTCAACCACTTCGATTTTTTCAGGTTGTGCAGTGGGGACTGGGCTGCTGAGAGCCACATAGTTGCGACCTTCAATCGCCTCTTGCGCAAACGCGGTAGAACCCAATAGGCTGGCGCCTACTAATACAGCTGACATAAGCAAATTGCGCATCATGAACTCCGGGAACAGTGTGAGGTAGTGAATCAACTTAAGGCCATATTAATAGACCCTTGGGCAGTGTGCCAGTTCCGCGTGCTAACGCTGCCTAAAGCCTATATGACTTATACTCGAATGCGCTGCTGTTTGTCTTGAATACGCAGTGTATTGACTGCAAAACAGGGTGGTGATGTTTAGATGGATATCGAACTGGCTCGTACATTTTTAGCGGTGACGCGTTATGGCAGTTTTATCGCTGCAGCTGAACACTTATGCGTGACCCAAACCACAGTAACTGCGCGGATTAAAAATCTCGAAGCACAATTGCAGTGTTCATTATTTGTGCGTAATCGTGCTGGTGCCAGTTTAACCGTGCATGGTGAGCGTTTTGTGCATTATGCGCATCAGCTGATACAAACATGGGAGGCCGCGCGTAATGCCTTACCTTTCCCAGACAGCTTACAAGTCCAAGTGCGCATAGCAGCGGAGGCCAGCTTGTGGAATCCTTTGCTGAAGGATTGGTTTGCGCGCTTGTCGCAACAGTCGCTCAGTTATGCCGTAGATGCCAGTATTTACGACAGCAACACCTTGCGTGCGAAGTTGGAACATGGTGAATTGGATGCCGTATTGATGCATGAGCCGCATTATTGGCCGGGTTTGCAGGTGGAGCAATTACTGGAAGAAAAGCTTGTGCAGGTGCAGTCGACAACGCAGCCCGATCCTTATATCTATGTGGACTGGGGCG
>JAAZJF010000032.1 GCA_012800475.1 Gammaproteobacteria bacterium | reverse complement strand
GCGCCATGGATTCTTTGATCAGCAAACGCCTTATTTCCATGCCCGATGAAGATGAGCGTGAAAACTTACGCGAGCTGGGTAACAAAGTTCGCGCACGCGCTTTATCGCAACTGCCTGACTTACTTGAGCAACTGGAAGCCAATCTCACCCAACAAGGTGTGCAGGTGCATTGGGCCAGCAGTACCGAAGAAGCCAATGCCATTGTGTTGAATATCGCACAAGCACATGATGCGAAAAACGTGATTAAAGGCAAATCCATGGTCAGCGAAGAAATGGCCATGAATGAGTACCTCACTGCACAGGGCATTGAGGCGCTGGAGTCGGATATGGGTGAATACATTATTCAGCTGGATAATGAAAAACCCACCCATATTATTATGCCAGCCATTCACAAAAACGCTGAGCAAGTGGGTCGCTTATTTGAGCACCGCTTAGCCCTGCCTTATACCGATGATGTGGACAGTTTGATTCAATCAGCGCGCGGTATTTTGCGCGAGAAGTTCTTCCATGCTGATATTGGTGTCTCGGGGGTGAACTTTGCCGTAGCAGAAACCGGCACTTTATTGCTGGTCGAAAACGAAGGCAATGGCCGTATGTCGACCAGCGTACCGCCCGTGCATATTGCCGTCACCGGTATTGAAAAGGTTGTGGCGACGATGCAAGACACCGTGCCCTTGCTCTCGCTCCTAACCCGTTCTGCCCTTGGCCAAGGTATCACCACTTATGTGAATATGATCTCCGCCCCGCGCCAGCTCGGCGAGTTAGACGGTCCAGAAGAAGTGCATTTAGTGCTGCTCGATAACGGTCGCAGCCAAGCCTTTGCCGATAGCGAACTGCGCCAAACCCTCAATTGCATCCGCTGTGGTGCCTGTATGAACCATTGCCCGGTCTATACACGCATGGGTGGGCAAGCCTACGGCACGGTATACCCAGGCCCCATTGGCAAAATTATCTCACCGCATCTATTGGGTTTAGAAAACACCCCAGATCATCCCTCGGCCTCATCGCTGTGCGGTGCCTGCGGTGAAGTTTGCCCAGTCAAAATCCCCATCCCGGCCTTACTGCGCCGCTTGCGTGAAGAAAACGTGAAGTCCCCCCAGCAAGCAGGTCAGGTGATGGACGGTCAAGGCAGCCGTTACTCGGCCACAGAGCGGGTACTGTGGAAAGGTTGGCAGTATTTTAATAGTGTGCCGTGGCTGTATAAAACAGGCACTTTTATGGCCACGCGCTTTGGTGGCTTAACCCCGAAAAAGCTCGGCCCTTGGACACAAAACCACAGCGCACCTCAACCTGCGCCACGCAGTTTGCATGAATTAGCTCAGCAGCATTTGGAGAAAAAACCATGAGTGCCCGCGATCGTATTTTAGCCAGTTTACGCAGCAGCCTCGAGGGTACGACGCCCATCCCTGATCTTTTTGATGCAAGCCTCGTGGATCAGCCTTGGCGCTACAGTGCGGCTGAACGCATCACGCGCCTGCAAAAAATCATGACTGCAGTGCACAGCGAAGTGCACTTAACCTCGGCTCTGGCATGGCCACAATTACTCAGCCAACTACTCGCTGAGCGCCAGATCACCCGGCTGCTACTGGCGCCCAACACTGAGCATGGGCAAGCCTTCAGCACGCATTGCCAAACCGAGTCGCACAGCCTGCAATTGCTAGCGTATGACCGCCCTGTCGAAGAATGGAAGCGCGAGCTCTTTGATGATGTGCCCGCCAGTTTGACCGGTACTTTAGCCGGCATTGCCGCCACCGGCACCTTAGTGGTGCAGCCCAGCCCCGATGAGCCGCGCTTGATGAGCTTGGTACCGCCGCTGCATATTGCCCTACTCAAAGCCAGCCAGATTTATGACAATCTCTATCAGGCTCAGCAAGACTGGCCACGGCCCATGCCAAGCAATTTACTGCTGATTTCTGGGCCGTCCAAAACAGCCGACATTGAGCAAGTGCTCGCTTATGGCGCACACGGCCCCAAAGATTTAATTGTCTTAGTTTTGGAGGATGCATGAGTTTACCGACAGCCTTTCTCACCGCGATTGAGCAGCAGATTCCAGAATCGCGCCGTTTCTGTGATCCGTTGTCGACACTGACTTTCGGTACGGATGCCAGCTTTTATCGTTTAATTCCTAAGCTCGTAATCCGTGTTGAATCGGAAGCTGAAGTGGCTTTTATTTTAAGCCAAGCCTGCCAACACCAAGTGCCTGTTACCTTTCGTGCAGCGGGTACCAGTTTATCCGGGCAAGCGATCAGTGATTCTGTCTTAATTGTGCTGGGCGATCATTGGAATCACAAAGACATCCTCGATAACGGACAACGTATTCGTCTACAACCTGGGGTGATTGGTGCGCATGCCAATCAGGCGTTAGCGCACTTACAACGCAAAATCGGTCCTGATCCAGCGTCTATCAATGCCGCGAAAATCGGCGGTATTGTCGCCAATAATTCCAGCGGTATGTGCTGCGGTACGGCACAAAACAGCTATCAAACTTTAGCCGCCATGCGCTTATTACTGGCCGATGGCAGCGTGGTCGACAGTGCTGATTTAGCCAGTGTCAGTCAGTTTCAAAACAGTCATCGTGACATGCTCGAACAACTGCGCCAGCTCGCGCAAGAGACGCGCAACAACCCTGAACTGGCAGCAAAAATCAAACACAAATACCGCCTAAAGAACACCACAGGTTTATCGCTGAATGCTTTAATTGATTTCACTGAGCCCTTAGATATTCTCACCCATTTAATGGTCGGCTCTGAAGGCACTTTAGGTTTTATCAGCTCAGTGACCTATAACACCGTGCCTGATTACCCACACAAGGCCACTGCTCTGGTGGTGTTCCCTGATGTTGAAACCTGCTGCCAAGCCGTGGTGGTGCTTAAACAACAAGCGGTTTCTGCGGTCGAGCTCTTAGATCGACGCAGCCTGCGCAGCGTGCAACATATGGCCGGCATGCCGGACTGGATTGAGCAGCTGAGTGACTCAGCTTGCGCATTATTGATTGAATCCAACGCTCCTGATGAGAGTGTATTGCAGCAACAACTGCAGCAGATCAATCACAGCATGGCGCATTTTCCTAAAGAGCAGCATATTGCTTTTAGCCAAGACCCCGCCGTGTATGAGCTGCTGTGGCGCATGCGTAAAGACACCTTCCCTGCGGTGGGTGCGGTGCGTGAAAACGGCACTACAGTGATTATTGAAGATGTCACCTTCCCGCTGGAGCATCTAGCGCAAGGCGTGAATCGCCTGCTGGCACTGCTGGATGAACACCATTACGACGAAGCGATTTTATTTGGCCATGCGCTGGAAGGGAATTTGCACTTTGTCTTTACCCAACGCTTTGATCAGCCCGAAGAAGTGGCCCGTTACAGTGCCTTTATGACAGCAGTCAGCCAACTCGTTGCCGTCGAATTTGGTGGCTCGTTAAAAGCAGAACACGGCACCGGCCGGAATATGGCGCCTTTTGTTGAACTGGAATGGGGTCACGATGCCTACCAGCTGATGTGGCAGATTAAGCGCTTGCTTGATCCTCAGGGGATTTTAAACCCCGATGTGGTGCTCTCGGATGATCCTGAAATTCATCTAAAAAACCTGAAACCCATGCCGCAAGCCAATCCACTGATTGATAAGTGCATTGAATGCGGCTTTTGCGAGCCGGTCTGCCCTGCGCATGGTTTAACCTTGTCACCGCGCCAGCGCATTGTTGCGTGGCGAGATATTCAACAGAAGAAACGCAACGGCATCGATACCACTGAACTGGAAGAGCGTTATCAGTATCACGGCATCGATACCTGTGCGGCCACGGGATTGTGTGCCCAGCGCTGCCCCGTGGGGATTAATACCGGCGACTTAGTTCGCGAATTGCGCGCGACGCAGGCGCACCACCCAAAAACAGCGCAACGCCTTGCTCGCTCCTTTGCACAAGCGGCGCGTGCTGCTC
>JAAZJF010000031.1 GCA_012800475.1 Gammaproteobacteria bacterium | reverse complement strand
GCCCCTGGCGAAAGTACAGATATTGAGCCACGTGTGACTTTTGAGCAGCCTCAGCACCAGCGCATGATTACCGCCGACACAGCGATTGAAACTTTAGCTTTATTTGCGGTGTGCTTGGCCAGTGCCTTTTACCTATCCAGCTTTATGGCTGAGCATTTTAGTGACTCCAATTTTGTGATCCCTACTTTTGTTTGGGCGCTGGGTTCAGGTGTTGTAGTGCGTAATGTGCTTTCAAGTATTTTTAATGTGAGTATCTTTGATCGCTGTGTTGATGTGTTTGGTAATGTGTCCTTATCATTATTTTTAGCGATGGCATTACTCAGCTTAGAGCTGTGGATGATTAAAGACTTGGCTGTGCCCTTGATTATTATTCTGAGTGTACAAGCGATTTTGTTGGTGCTGTTTGCAATTTTTGTTGTCTTCCGCGTCATGGGTAAAGACTATGATGCTGCAGTTTTAGCCGGTGGTTTTTGTGGTTTTGGTATGGGTGCTACACCGACAGCAGTGGCGAATATGCAGGCTGTGACTGATCGTTTTGGTCCGTCGCATAAAGCATTTTTAATCGTGCCGATGGTGGGGGCTTTCTTCGTTGATATTTTAAATGCGACTATTTTATCAGCGATTACCTCACTACCCTTTTGGAATTGATCTGTAATCTAGTGACCTAAAAACTCAGCGGTGCAGCTATCTAGCGTGCCGCTGAAGCTATAGCCCATTAGCTGCTCTTAAAAAAATCTCCAGGTGTGCGGCCAAAGTGTTCACCAAAAGCTGCAATAAAAGCCGAGACGGACTCATAGCCGCTGGCGAACGCCACGTCAGTGACAGCGTGTTTTTGCTCAAGTAAGGGTAAAGCACTGAGCAAGCGTAAGCGCTGTCGCCACAGTCGAAAAGTCAGTCCTGTTTCTTTGATAAATAACCGACTTAACGTTTTTTCTGCAACGCCCAAACGTTGTGCCCATTGATTGAGCGTAGCGTTTGCATCGGGGTGTTTTTGCAGTTGTGCGACAATTTTAAGTAAGCGTTTATCGGTCGGTAACGGCAACATTAATCCTGTATCGGGTGCTTGGGTGAGCTGGTCCAGCAAGACCTGAGCTAAACGCCCATGTGCGCCCTGCTCATCGTATTCAACAGGTAAGTCGGCAAAAGCGCAAATCAACTCTTTGAGTAACGCACTGACCTCAACCACACGGCAATTGTCAGGTGGATTGTGCAATGCTTGATTATCAATATATAAGCTGCGAATTTGTGTTTGGGTTGAGCTGCGCACCCGATGTTTGCAGCCTGCCGGGATCCAGACGGCGCGCTGTGGTGGTGCAATAAATCGACCCTCAGTTGTTTGTACTTCTAATACACCACTGATGGCATAAGAAAACTGCACCCAAGGGTGGCTGTGTCGATAACCCAGAATATGATTGGGCAGCGCTTCAATTTGTCCGTAAAGCGCACGGGGTAAGTATGTTAAGTCGCTTAGGCGCTGCTCTAAAGTTCTCTGCATGTCCGTTCATCGATATTCTTTGGCTGATTGGCGTTAGCCGGATTATTTCATATCCAGTAGAGTCGCACCATCTTGGTTTTTGTTGGTGTACAGACTATGTTTCGGCTGCGTTTACTCTTTGATAATTTCACCTTAATTCTAATTGCTGTGGTGTTGGCAGCAACTTTTATTCCGGCGTACGGTGTCGGTGCGACCTTTTTTCAGTGGCTGACCCACTTTGCCATTGCATTACTGTTTTTTTTACATGGCGCTAAACTGACACGCCAAGCCATTATTGCTGGGATCATGCATTGGCGTTTACATGTCTTAGTTTTTGCTTGCACTTTTATTGTATTTCCGTTGTTGATGTTGTCGTTACAGCCATTGATTCGGCCTGTGCTAGGCGATGAATTATGGGTGGGGATGCTGTATTTAGCGGCGCTACCGGGCACGGTGCAGTCAGCCATTGCCTTCACTTCCATGGCACGAGGCAATATTCCGGCTGCGGTGTGCGCAGCCTCGGCATCGAGTTTAGTGGGTATTTTGGTCACGCCATTATTGGTTAGGTTGATGCTGGATGCCGATGCCGATGCCGGTACCAGTGGCATGATGGAAGCAGTGGCTAAAATTAGCCTGCAACTTTTGCTACCTTTTTTACTGGGTCATTATATGCGTCGCTGGATTGGAGATTGGATTGACCGCAATAAAAGCTGGCTGAAAAGTGTGGATCAAAGCTCGATTTTATTAGTGGTGTACACAGCCTTTAGTGCCGCAGTGATTGGCGGGCTCTGGACTGCAGTCCCCCCTTTATCTTTGCTGATGCTTGGGGTGATCTGTTGTGTGATTTTGGCGATTGTGCTCTTTACTACCACGTGGTTGGCGCGCCGCTTTAAATTTAATAAAGAAGATGAAATCACTATTGTTTTTTGTGGCTCCAAAAAGAGTATGGCCACTGGGATTCCTATGGCGTCGGTGTTGTTTGCGGGCAGTGCTGTGGGGCCAGCGATTTTACCTTTGATGGTGTTTCATCAGATCCAACTGATGGTGTGTGCGGTGATGGCGCAACATTACGCACAACGCTGCGATGAAGATGGCGCGCAATGTACTCATTAATCAGTGATGTTGCTGACTTGAGCTGCAATAGTGCCAACACTGTAGATATTTGACGAGTACTTTGGGGTGGGTGTGGTGAGCGAAGCTATGGATGGCGTAGCGCCGGAGTTAAACCCAGGATGGGTTCGTCGACAGATAAACACTCTCCCCCGAAGTGCGATATGCACAGGTTTAGCGTTTTAGCACAGCAAAGTGTTTAGAACTATGTGTGCATGGCGTACCTTGTGAATATCGCTTTTCCCTCAACGTGTCATCCTGACCCGATTCGGGCGCTACGCCATCCATGGCTCGCTAATCGCGACACTCACAAGGTACTTATTGATCAGTGATGTTGTTTGCTAATTAGCGCATAACGCTTTTGAAGTCATGACTCTGCTCATTGTCGGAGTTAAATATTTAAATACTCAACTTGCTAGAGCTGCAATAGTGCCAACACTGTAGATATTTGACGAGTACTTTGGGGTGGGTGTGGTGAGCGAAGCCATGGATGGCGTAGCGCCGGAGTTGAACCCAGGATGGGTTCGTCGACGGATGAACACCCTCCCCGAAGTACGGTATGCACAAGGCTGATTGGAGCTACAGTTCTAGGTTAGAGTTGTACTGTGTGTGGTTTACCAGTACGCGCTAAACAGTACACGTCGACTCGCGCAGCACCCTGTTTGAGCAAGAGTTCGCTAATAATTGAACAGGTTGTGCCTGTGGTCAGTACGTCATCCACTAAAACAATATGCTTATCTTTAATCTGCGTAGCATCTGTGATTTGAAAAGCATTGTGCAGGTTAGCGCGGCGTGCTTTAGCGTTAAGACCTTGCTGGCT
>JAAZJF010000225.1 GCA_012800475.1 Gammaproteobacteria bacterium | reverse complement strand
CTGAAGCCTTACAGCACTCACCACAAGCACGCTTAATTGAGCAAGAAGCATTGCGCCTCGATGCGATGCTTATGCAGTTGCTGGGCGTATATAAACTGGAACACAACCAACTGCGTTTGCACCCTGAGTATTGCAGTGTCGATGAGCTGTTTGAAGACTTACATAACCGCCACCGTGAGCTGCTCAATTACCGTAATATCGATTTGCAAATCCAGCAGGACGACCCTGATCTTGAAGGTTACTTTGATATCAGTTTAATACGCAACGTGCTGGATAACGCTTTAGGCAATGCACTGAATCACTGCCAAAAAACCATTATTTTAAGCGCACAACGCCAAGACAACGGCGTGCAACTAAGTATCCAAGATGACGGAGCCGGCTACCCTGAAGCAATGCTCGGCCCCGTGCGTCAAAGCCAATCCAGCGGCATCGATCGTGACAGCGGCAGCACCGGGTTAGGACTGTACTTTGCCGCCAGCATTATCGCTCTGCACGACCAAGAACACCGCCCTGCTCGACTGGAGTTGAGTAATGGCGGTGAGCTTACTGGGGCGTGCATGACAATTTGGATTGGGTTGCCGAGTTTGTTTTAATTTTATTTTTTGAAGGCATCATTAAACATGGATGTTGCTACACAGTGTAATGAAGTGATCGACCGTTGCTTAGCAACCTATCACTACAATGTGCAAACGTATGATCAAATCGGGCGTTTGTATACCAAACCGAATGCGCCCGCCATTTGGATCGATGTCGGACTGTTTGATCTTGAACTCAAAGATTACGCTTATACAGATTACACCAGCCAACAAAATAGACTGATGCACGCCCACCAAGGTTTACTGCGTTTTTTGTGGCAGGATGAAAACGACTTATTGGCGCAGTTTGAGCTGTTTTTAGTCGAGCATTCTTATAAGCATGATTTAAAAAACTTTGGCGCCAATCGTTCTGATGACCATATCGACCCGACCCCACCGGAATACAATTTTGCGTACTACTTTGAAGAAGTTTTTGGCTCTAAATACATCTACGCCCTAGAGCCTGAACGCGAATATTACGACCGTGGCGGCCATCGACGATTTATTGATTATTGGCTGACAACCACTGAGCGTAGTATTGCCATTGAACTGAATGGTGAGCAATACCATCACCCGCTGGCCACAGGCAAAAAGCAATATCGCTCACAACTGTTTAAGCAAAACTCCTTAGTCGCCGATGGCACGCTGGTCTATCGCTGGTCCAATCGCGGCATGGCCGATAACGAACGCTTTAAAGAACAGTTGCGCGAGTATTTTGGCGAACGCCAGACGTTTGCTGCCAGCCCACGCTTTACTGCACAACGCGCGGTGTCGTTTAAGTTATACGAGCATCAAGCACAGGTGATATCTCGTATATCCGAAGAAAGAGCCGATGGCAAAGATACCTTTCTCGTGGTGCTGCCCACAGGTACTGGCAAGACTGAAGTATTAATCGAAGACTTCATCAGCCAGTTCAATATCGGCACAGTCACTAACCTGCTGGTGATTATGCCCACACGCGACCTGAAACAACAAACCTTAACGCGCTTTCAAAAACACGTATCTAACCTGCGTGTGGGCGAAAATGCTTTTGATACTGACTTACAAGTGGTAGTGCAAACCAGCGCTTACTTAACTCGTCACTTCAGCGCTATACCCAGTGATCGCTTTGGCTATATTGCCGTTGATGAGGCGCACCATGCGGTCGCTTATGGCTTGCGGCGCGTGCTTGAGCATTTTAATCCGCAAGTGTTACTCGGCCTCACCGCCACCGACCAACGCTTGGACCAACAAAAGCTGGAAGAGGTGTTTGGCAGCTACAAAGTCGACTTAAGTCTTGAGCAAGCGATCGAACAAGGCATCGTACCGCCCATTCGTGTGTTTCGCCTGCAATCCAATATTGATTTATCCGAAGTGCGTTTTAATGGCCGCGACTTTTTAAAACAAGACCTGCATCGAACTGTTTTGATTCCGTCTCGCGATCAACTGATTGCAGATCTATTAGTCGAGCACTTTAACGAACCGTTGCTTGCCAATACCCCAGTCAAACAAGGCGTGGTGTTTTGTGTGGATATTGAACATGCACAGCGTATGGCCGCTTGCTTGAATGCTTCAGGTATCAGCGCACAAGCGGTGTCCGGTGGAGATCGTGCTGGACTGGAGCGTTATAAGAAAGGCGAAATTCGCTTCCTGTGTGCCTGTGATTTAATCAATGAAGGCTGGGATGCGCCGCAAACCAGCATCTTAATCATGGCACGCCCGACAATGTCCAAAGTTGTGTATATGCAGCAACTGGGACGCGGTACACGCCGCTCTGCTGGTAAAGAAGCACTCTATGTGATTGATGTAGTCGACAGCTATGGCGCTATTTTACAGCCTTGGTCAGTGCATAATTTGTTTCAGTTGGGTCACTATCAGCCGTTTGCCAATGCGATTAATCCTTTAGGCCTGAGCCCTAATCACGAATTGCTGATGCTCAACCAACTCTACGAATATACACAGCGTATTGAGCCGATTAATGTCTTTAACTTTGAGCGCGAATTTGGCGATTTATTAAATGAGGAACAATTAGCACGTGAGCTGTTTATCTCCACCAGCACAGTCAAAAACTGGCTAAAGAAAGGTGAGATCACTGCGGCTAAAAGTATTCCTTTTGGGCGCTCGCAACTGTACTATTTTTCAATGGAACAGCTCGCCGATATTCGCTCGCGCAAAGGTATCAAACCACGTACCGAAGCCAGCCGCCGTGATGACTTTTTTGAATTTCTTGAACAACGTGATTACACCTTCTCGTACAAAATCGTTTTCCTTCTGAGCTTTATCGAACTGTGCAATGAGCGTGGCGAAGTCGAGCTACCCGCCCTCACCCGTCATTATCAAGATTTTTATATTCAGCTACTCAACACGCATGGCCATGCAGAAAAAGCGAAAAACCCGCTCAATGAGCTGAGCAATTTAGAAAACGCAGCCTATATGACACGCAGTCTGCTGCAGAATCCATTTGAAAAATTTGAACGCAAACGCTTTGTCTACCACTGCAAAGATTTGAATCTGGTAGGCTTTGATCCGGTGCTGTGGGAAAAGCTGGATGCAGCAGACTTGCAACGGGTTCGGCAGCAGTATTTAGAAGATGCGCGGGAGTATTTTGGGAAACTGGGGATTGAGCTTGAGCATTTGAGTACGTCAGGCTCAAAAGTAGACCTTAAACACCTATAACCAACTTTTTAGTGGCAATATCATTAAACCGTATTTTGCCAAGGTTGCCTGTCAACACATGGCATAAAACCATGCGTTGACAGAACCTATTGACAATTTTATTTGCCGTAGATACATACACGCTACGAGCATCTTACAAAGGCTTATGTGTCTGCAAAAGACCTGAGTGTAATTTTACACACACGCTTATGATTCATATTTCCCATCAAGCGAGACGAGGTATATTATTTCTTGCTGCAGTATTAATTTGAATAAACCAAAGCAAACAGTGAGTGCTGCAAGCATGACAAGCAGGATTATCATGCACTTTACTCAGGCGTATTTTTCGCTGTGAGCAGCTTTAATGCCAAACCAATAAACACGAGACCTGTGATGCGATTCAGATAGAGGTGGGCTTTGGCTGAACGATTAAGCCACTCACCCAAAGCACCGGCTAGCATTGCAATTGCGCTGAACAGTACCAGTGAAACAGCCATAAAAAGCGCGCCCAAGATAAAAATTTGTGGTGCCAGCGCACCGTACTCGGGTGAGGCAAACTGCGGTAAAAACGCTAAAAAAAACATCGATACTTTAGGGTTAGTGCTGCTCATTAGAATGCCACGACGGTACAAAGCTAGATTACTGCGGCGTTTGGGTTGCCCGGCATCGAAGGTATCAGCCGGTGCGCGCAATGCTTGCCAAGCCAAGTAGAGTAAATACAGCGCACCAATGATTTTCAGCGCAGTAAAAGCAATCATCGATGTTTGAAAGATCACCGCCACACCCAAAGCTACTGCAGTAGTGTGCACGATCAGGCCTGTCATCAAACCTAAGGTGACGAGTACGCCGGCTTTTTTGCCAAATAAAGCCGATTGCGCCAGCACAAATAAATTGTCAGGCCCTGGCGCTAAGCCGAGTACCGTGGAAGCGATGATAAAGGTGATCAGAGAATCGAGCGGCATGAATGATCCTTATAGTGTGCTGATAGAAGCGTCAGTGTGCCGATGGTTGGCAGCAAGCGGGTCATCAAGTCATTTTCTTAGGCGATTTTATTGATCGTGGCCCCAAACAAGCGCAAACCATCAAAATCGTGCAAGACATGATCGAAAACGGCCATGCCCAAGCAGTGATGGGCAATCATGAGTTTAACGCCATTGCCTGGGCCACTGAAGACAGCCAAAACTCTGGCGCATTTTTACGCGCCCGTACACAAAAAACTTGCGCCAGCACGAAGCGTTTTTACGTGAAGTGGGTGCTGACTCGCGCGCGCACCGCAAGACCATTGACTGGTTTAAAGAGATCCCTAGCAAAGCTGTACCTGCAAACTTACAGCCCGGCTACGATGATCTTAAACCGCTGTTTATTGGCCATTACTGGATGAGCGGCCAGCCTGAACTGATTCATCCACACATTGCTTGTGTCGATTGGAGTGTGGCGGCCAGCGATAATCCTCAGGCGAAGCTTTGCGCCTATCAATGGGACGGTGAAACTCAGCTGGATGCTAAGAATATGCTGTGGGTAAAACGCTGATCTGCGCCACATCATATCCCCGCATCTACAGCGCTTCAATAGCGCTTCAATACCTCAAACGCAGCTCAAGAGCACACGCCAGCCCTGCTCTTTTTATTGACCGGGCAACACTAAAAATGTGTTGTTTAATTATTGCAGCACTTACATGTATGATGGTTTAAAGAAAATCTTAACCATCAGGTAACCTCATGCATATCGTCACACTTAAACAGCACTATAACGACCTGTGCGAGCAGCTCAACCAGCTGCAGTATTTGCTTACTAAACAGCCTGCACACTATGCAACAGCCGCCTATATTCAACCGCTGACCAAAAAACAAGAACACGAACCCTTAACCCTAATAGAGCCCGTTACTTACACCGATTCAGACGCTGTTGAATTAGCCATGAAAGCCTACAAAGATTTGCATACAGTGGTTGGCTTCTCACAAAAAAGCGCTCGGCGCACGCCAGGGGTGATTTGGTTTGATACCCGCGACACACATAAAACGGCGGAAATCGTGGACTGTATTACTGCAATCAACACCAGCAAAATGGCGATTAAAGACTATGTCGTGAGCAACTTTAACGGCGCATCGGCCCGCTTTGAAGTGCTCAAGCAAGCCTGCCCCGGTGTGATGACGGTGCACTTGTATCGCTTAATTCGTTGCTACCACGCACAAGGCATCCGCTCGGTACGCTTTACTTGGGCGCAGCAACAAGCCTTGGTGTACCCCGACAAAGACAAACTAGCGCATAAAATCCAGCAAGCCATTGAGCAATCATCCAATGCGGATTACATCGCCAATATGACCACTTTGCTCAAACTCATCAGTGAAGCACCCTATGGCCGTATCCGAATCCGTCGACAAGTTAAAGTCCAACCCGTGGCTAATATCACTCAATACAATGGCGCAGCAGGCCCAGTAACCGCCCCGCTGCCGATTATTATCTTGCAAGATCAACAGCCGATTGTGAAAAGCATCGGTGACTTTTCTGCCGAACTCGCCGCGCAACGTAAAAAACGCTCGGATACACTGGATACGATTGTGTTGGGGACTTTTCAGGGTGAAACCATCGAGCTTGTGACTGAGCGGGGTTGAGGTAAATACAGATGGGCTATGAATATGTGGTTGGAT
>JAAZJF010000224.1 GCA_012800475.1 Gammaproteobacteria bacterium | reverse complement strand
CCAATCACAGATCATTTGTGCTTGATTATAGCCGCGCTGACGTTGTCGGCGTTTTGCCAAAGGTATCGCTAAAAGCATCTGCGGACGCTGCCCGCCCTCGTCAAAGTAATACTTTAAATGCTCGACTAATAGAGCCGTTAGGAGCTGCCCATACGGCCAGTTTTGTTGATATTTAAAGCGACTGATCAGCGTATCTAGCGGGAACGTAAACTCAAAGGGCGTCAGCACCGCACTGAAAGATGGTGGATTGTGAGTGCAATCTGCGCATAACGCCTGCGGATCTGGGATGGGTAAAGCACATTGGCGGCATTGATATGACAGCCAAGGTAGATCAACTTCACAATCCTCACAGATCGCGAGTAAGCGTTGACTGGGACTATCACAGAGCAAACAAGATTGGTTGCTTTTTAACCATTGGTAAACCTTGGTAATTATATCTGGTTGACAACGCATGGCGTCTCCCTGAAAATTATTGCTATGCATCCTGCATGCCCCAAGTTTAGCAGTCGGCCACTTAATCGCTAATATAAAGCGTGCGGCCTATAAAAAGGATAATCCATGAACGCCAGCCTGAACCCTGTGACCCGCCATAATTGGACGCTTGCTGAGGTGACCGCCCTCTTACAGCAACCCTTCAATGACTTAATCTTCACTGCACAAACAGTGCACCGTCAGCACTTCAATGCCAATCGCGTGCAAGTCTCGACTTTGTTGTCGATTAAAACCGGTGCTTGTCCAGAAGACTGTAAATACTGTCCACAGTCGGGGCACTACAACACAGGTTTAGACAAAGAAAAGCTGATGGAAGTGCAGAAGGTTTTAGAAGAAGCTCAGCGCGCTAAAGATATTGGCTCGACGCGTTTTTGTATGGGTGCGGCGTGGAAACATCCATCGGCCAAAGATTTGCCCTATGTATTAGAAATGGTCAAAGGCGTGAAAGCCATGGGTATGGAAACTTGTATGACCTTGGGCAAGCTTGATCAAGAGCAAACTCAAGCTTTAGCCGATGCGGGTTTAGATTATTACAACCATAACCTGGATACCTCGCCTGAGTTTTACGGCAATATCATTACCACCCGCACCTATGCGCAACGCTTAGAAACCTTAAGTTATGTGCGTGATGCAGGGATGAAAATTTGTTCAGGTGGTATTTTAGGTATGGGTGAATCCATTGCCGACCGTGCAGGCTTACTGATGCAATTGGCCAACCTGCCCGAGCATCCAGAAAGTGTACCGATTAATATGCTGGTGAAAGTTGCAGGCACGCCGCTGGAAAATGCAGAAGATGTCGATCCCTTTGACTTTATCCGCATGCTCGCTGTAGCGCGCATTATGATGCCGTTGTCTCATGTCCGTTTATCAGCTGGTCGTGAGCAAATGAATGAACAAATGCAATCTTTAGCATTTTTAGCTGGCGCCAATTCAATTTTCTATGGCGAAAAATTACTGACCACAGGTAATCCACAAGCTGATAAAGATATGCAGCTATTTGAGCGTTTGGGTATCAAGCCTGAAGCCCATGAAGAGTATGCCGATGAAGTGCATCAAGCAGCGATTGAGCATGCGTTGATTGAGCAGCGCGATTCCTCATTATTTTATGATGCGGCAACCCACTAAACTCAACTGTCAGCGTGCAGGTCGACTGGCCTGCCGTTAGCCTGTGATGCCCTTCTCTACTTTAATCTTGGATGACCATGAGCTTTGATCTTGCTGGCCGTTTGGCTGCCCGTCGTGCTGATAATTTGTACCGTCAACGCCCATTATTACAGAGTCCACAAGGGCCTGTAGTGCAGGTGGATGGCTATGAGTATTTAGCTTTTTCTTCCAATGATTATCTAGGCTTAGCCAATCACCCGCAGGTGGTGGACGCTATGCAGCAGGGTGCTGCGCGCTGGGGTGTGGGTGGTGGTGCTTCGCATTTAGTGATGGGTCACAGTGAGCCGCATCATGAGTTAGAGCACGCTTTAGCACAATGGACGGGGCGTGAGCGTGCACTCCTAATGAGCAGCGGTTATATGGCCAATTTAGCGGTGATTACAGCGCTGGTGGGTCGCGGTGATACGGTGCTGCATGACCGTCTCAACCATGCCTCTTTATTGGATGCGGGGTTGCTGTCAGGTGCGCGTTTTAGCCGTTATTTACACAATGATCTCAATAGTTTGCAGCAGCGCTTGCAGCGGGCACAGGGCAATACACTGGTCGTCACCGATGGCGTTTTTAGTATGGACGGTGATTTAGCACATTTGCCCGACTTAGCCGCGCAAGCTAAAGCGCAGCAAGCCTGGTTGATGGTCGATGATGCCCACGGTTTTGGGGTGTTGGGTCAAACGGGTGGCGGTTTAGTCGAGCATTATGGTTTGAGTGCTGACGATGTGCCGGTCTTGGTGGGTACCTTAGGTAAGTCCTTTGGTACATCCGGCGCATTTGTCGCCGGTAGTCACGAGTTGATCGAAACCTTGATTCAATTTGCGCGGCCCTATATTTACACCACCAGCTCACCTCCTGCGGTCGCCTGTGCCACTTTAGCCAGTTTAAAACTGGTGCAAACAGAGCATTGGCGACGTGAGCATGTGCAACAGTTGATCGCACAGTTTCGTCAGGGTGCGCAGGCGTTAGGCTTAAATCTGATGGACAGCCCAACACCGATTCAACCGATCATTATTGGTGATAGCGCGCAAGCTATGGTGATGTCAGCCCAGTTGCGTGAGCGTGGTATTTTAGTGGGAGCGATTCGTCCGCCGACTGTGCCTGCGGGTAGCGCACGTTTACGTATCACCTTAACGGCGGCACATACTGCAGAACAGGTGCAGCGTTTATTGGATGCTTTAGCGGCGTGTCAGCTGGAGAGCGCTGATGAGTAAGCAGATTGTGCTATTAGCGGGTTGGGGTTTAGGTGCTGCGCCGCTACAAGGTTTAGCGCAGGCTTTGCTGGCAGTGTTACCTGACTATAGCGTCCAAGTGCAGATGCTGCCCAATATGGATGGGCACGATACCGCAGCGATCATTCAGCAGTTGGATCAGCAGCTACCCAGTGATTGCTGGCTACTCGGTTGGTCCTTGGGCGGTATGTTGGCGAGTGCTTTAGCAGCGCTGCGTCAGTCTCGCTGTGCGGGGGTGATTAGTTGTGCGAGTAATGCCTGTTTTGTTGCACGCGATGACTGGTCATGGGCCATGCCAGCTGCGACTTTTGCCCAGTTTTATGAGCTGTGTCGCAGCAATCCTGCGGCTGGCTTGCAGCGTTTTGCGATGCTGTGCAGTCAAGGTGCTGTGTCGCCACGGCAGGTTGCACGCCAGTTACAAGAAGGGGTATCGATAGACGCTTTCGCCGATCAGCTGGCTGCTTTGCAGGTGTTAGCTGAGTTGGATAATTGTCAGGCTATTCGTCAGTTTTCTGGGCCGCAATTGCATCTCTTGGCGCAGGCAGATGCCTTGGTGCCACTGGCGGCGACCACTCAAATACGTGAGTTAAATACGCAAGCACAAGTGGAAGTTCTAGGTCTGAGCCATGCCAGTGTGTGCGTTGAGCCGCAACTCTTTGCGCAACGGATCAGTGATTTTATTCAGGGTGAATCTTATGCTTGAACACCCAACTCTGACGCCTGATAAACAGCAGGTGGCAGCGGCTTTTTCACGAGCGGCGTCCACCTATGACAGTGTGGCTGACTTTCAACGTGTAGTGGGCACGCGACTGTTAAGTTTATTGCCTGAGCCGCAGCAGCCAGTACAGCGGTGGTTGGATATCGGTTGTGGCACGGGGTATTTTTGTACGCAATTGCAGCAGCGCTGGCCCACTGCGCAAGGTACGGGGCTGGACCTAGCTGAAGGTATGTTAAATTTTGCCCGTATACGCTGCCCTAATATGCACTATGTTTGTGCCGATGCCGAACACTTGCCGCTACAAGATAACAGCCAGGATGTGGTGTTCAGCAGTCTTGCTTTGCAATGGTGCAGTGATTTTGCAAGCGTCCTAGCTGAGATTCAGCGTGTACTCAAACCTGGCGGCATTGCGCTGTTTAGCAGTCTAGTAGACGGCTCATTAGTTGAATTACGCCGTAGCTGGCAGGCTGTGGATAACTTTACTCACGTCAATCAATTTAGGTCTTTAAGCCTCTATCACGAGCTCACTGCAGCCTGTGGTTTGCAGGTGCTGGATGTGCATTGCCATACGCATACCTATTACTACAGCAAGGTGCGGGAATTAACCCATGAGCTGAAACACTTAGGCGCAGACCATGTGCAAGCGGGTCGCGCTCAAGGCTTAGTCAGTCGTCAAGGCTTTCAGCGTTTATTGGATGCCTATGAGGGTTACCGTCAACCTCAAGGTCTACCTGCGACTTGGCAGGTGGTGTATGGCGTATTGCGGAAAAAGGATTAAGCATGGCACAGGCATTTTTTATTACCGGCACTGACACCGATGCTGGAAAAACCAGTGTCGCTGCAGGGCTGCTCCGCGCAGCTAAACAGCAAGGTCGCAGTACTTTAGCGATGAAACCTGTGGCCTCTGGCTGTGAGATGACCGATGCAGGTTTACGCAATAGCGACGCCTTAGCGCTGATTGCCCACAGCACAGTGCAACTGCCCTACT
>JAAZJF010000223.1 GCA_012800475.1 Gammaproteobacteria bacterium | reverse complement strand
GGTTTTGCTGTGGATACGCCAGATGGGTTATTGGTGCCGGTTATTCGTGATGTCGATCAGAAAAGCCTGTTGCAGTTATCTGCTGAAGCGGCTGAATTGGCCGACAAAGCGCGCAATAAGAAGCTCAGTGCTGATCAGATGCAAGGCGCTTGCTTTACGATTTCCAGCCTCGGGCATATCGGTGGTACAGGTTTCACCCCGATTGTGAATGCGCCTGAAGTCGCCATTCTTGGCGTCTCGCGCGCGACCATGCAGCCGGTCTGGAACGGTGAGGGTTTTGACCCGCGCTTAATGCTACCGCTGTCACTGTCCTATGATCACCGTGTGATCAATGGTGCAGCTGCAGCGCACTTTACGCGTCGCTTAAGTGAGTTGTTAGCAGAAATACGTAGCTTGCTGTTGTAAAACTTTAAGCTGCGCAAAACACCCCGTACAGGCTACATGCTTGGCGGGGTGTTTTTATTACTGCTCGGCAAACCCCAGCTGGCGCCAAGCTTCATATACAGCGATGGCAACGGTATTGGATAGGTTTAAGCTGCGAGATCCTTCGCGCATGGGTAGGCGCACCAGCTGTTCTGCCGGGATGCTATTGCGTACATCTTCGGGTAAGCCCCGTGTTTCTGGACCAAAAATAAAAGCATCGCCATCTTGATAGGCGACTTGCGCGTAGTGGTGCGCGCCTTTGGTGCTAAACGCAAATAAACGCGGGTGTTGTAAAGCCGTTAAACACTCGTGCAAATTAGCATGCAGCTGGACCTGTGCAAACTCTTGATAATCCAGTCCGGCACGACGCAAACGTTTGTCATCAAACTCAAAGCCAAGCGGTTCAATTAAATGTAAGCTGCAGCCCACATTTGCACATAAGCGAATAATATTGCCAGTGTTGGGTGGGATTTCTGGCTCAAAGAGAATGACATGAAACATGCTTGATCCTGACAAAAAAATAGACGCTAATTCTACATGGGAATCGCTACCAAGGCGGCAGTTACTGCTCAAGTTTTTTGCCAGTATCGCTCTGATTGCTTTTTTGGTGGGCATGATGCTTGGGCGTTTAGTGAACCCGCCAGTGCCTCCTGAGTTCCCCAATAGGGTGGAGCAATTACAGCGTTATACCGATGGGTTAGCCGTCTGTTTAAAGCGCGCTACACAAGTGCAGGTCAATCAGCAGCAGGGTGCGTACCAGTTGGTGTTTATGAGTACGACTGGCTCACCAGCGCAAGGAGAGATAGAGCTAGCAGGCCTGCAAGTAGTGCGTTGGCGTGTGCAGCCTGAAGCAGATGCTGTACGAGTGGTATTTGCAGGTGTGCAGCCCATTGTTGGGCAATGGTATCCGCGCAGCACAGATCAACACTGGTGTGCTGATATTCGCATCCAGTTTGCTGCTGATATAGTGCTTGAGTAGCGAACACGAACCTGCGTTTTTAACTTGCATGCTTTGAGCTCATTGGGTTGTCAGCAGGATATTCAGTGAGATGCGGTGGGCGCTATGAATGCGACGTTAAGTCTTTATAATGAATGCACTTTATTGAGGAGCAGAGCATGGCCAACCTTGTACTTGAGCAATTGACCGCAGAAATTGAAGCCAATGTGCGTATCGCCTTGGCAGAAGACGTTGGAGCCGGCGATATCACCGCGCAACTGATCCCCGCTGAGCAGCAAGCTAAAGCTCATGTTATCACCCGTGAAGCAGCTGTGATCAGTGGCGTCGCTTGGGTAAATGAAGTGTTTCGCCAAGTGGATGCCAAGGTGACAGTGCGCTGGTTGGTGGCTGATGGCCAGGCTGTAGAAGCCAATGCCGTGCTGTTTGAACTGGAGGGGGCTGCGCGCTCTTTATTGACCGGTGAGCGTGCCGCTTTAAACTTTTTGCAGAGCTTATCGGCTGTGGCAACACGTGCGCAGTATTTTGCCGATAAAGTGGCCGGCACTGCCGTGAAGCTGCTGGATACGCGTAAAACCTTACCGGGTTTGCGCTTGGCACAAAAATACGCGGTCACCTGCGGCGGTTGTCATAATCATCGCTTAGGCTTATACGATGCGTTTTTGATTAAAGAAAATCATATCGCTGCCTGTGGTGGTGTGGCTGCAACTGTGGCTGCGGCACATCGTATTGCGCCAGGTAAGTCGGTCGAAGTTGAAGTGGAAAACTTAAGCGAATTGCGTGAAGCGCTGGCTGCAGGTGCAGACATCATTATGCTCGATGAGTTGAGTCTTGAGGATATGCGCACTGCGGTTGAACTCAATGCTGGACAAGCCAAGCTTGAAGCTTCAGGTGGGGTCAATGAGCAGACGATTCGTGCGATTGCCGAAACAGGTGTGGATTATATTTCGTTGGGTACTTTGACTAAGGATGTTAAAGCGATCGATTTATCGATGCGCTTAAGTCTTTAAGTCGTCGCGACTTTAGCAGGCTGGCTGCGCATGCACAGTCAGCCTGCTGGACACACAGCGAGATCAACGACGACGTAAATTCGCTTCGATTTCTTTGTCTAAATCAGGCGGTAGAAAGTCATTATCTGGATTGTAATCCGGATTTAAGTACTGAGATAAAGCTTGTAGATTATCTGGGCTCAAAGTCCCTGCCGTTTGTTGTAAGCGCAGATTATTTAAAATGTAGTCATAGCGCGCGTTGTTGTAGTTACGTACCGCCACATAGAGCACGCGCTGAGCATCCAACACATCGACAATATTACGCGTACCCACTTCATAACCAATTTGCGTTGCTTCAACTGCGCTTTGGCTGGAAATAATCGCCTGCTTTAGAGCTTGCACTTGTTCCACATCGGTATTTACCGCGCGGTGGAAGTTACGTGCATCTTGTACAGTGCTGCGGCGTAAACTTTCACGCATCTGCTCGACTTGATCTAAGCGATACACCCCTTCACGCACCTGTGAGCGAGTCATGCCGCCGGTGTACAGCGGAATATTAAGCTGCAAACCAATACTGCTTTGTTCAGCCTTGCCATTAAAGCGGTACGGCATGCCTTGACCGCTATTGATAAAGCCCATGCCGTCGTTATCGCCTTTTTGATATTGCGCGATGGCGTCTACTGTAGGTGCATGGCCTGATTTACGTTGTTTGACACTCTCTTGCGCAGCATCTACAGCATAGTTGATGGCTTGCAAGCTGAGATTTTGCTCGGTTGCAGTATTGACCCAAGCTGTCGCATCGTTCGGCGTGGGTGCCAGAATTGGCAGGCTGTGTTTCACGCCTTCCAAGGCTGCTAAGTCCATATTGGTCAGGGTGATAACGGCTTGGAATGCATCAGCCACCATACGCTCAGCGATCATGCGGTTGGCGCGTGCGGCATCGTAAGCCGCTTGCGCTTGGAGCACATCCGTTTTATCTGAAAGCCCCACGTCAAAGCGCTCGCTGGCCAAATCAAACTGGCGTTTAAAGGCTGATTCTTCAGCACGGCTAGCTGCCAGATTATCTTGTGCACGCAGCACAGAAAAATACACTTCTGAGCTTTGTAAGATGAGGTTCTGCTCAATAGCTGACAACTCTAAAGCTGATTGCTCGTTGGTTGCTTGTGCTGCTTGCAGTTGGTACCAGCGATCTAAGCGAAACAGCGGCTGACTCAGGTTAGCTTGATAGACAAAAGCACTGCGTGATGTGCTTTGCGAACCCATGTTCGTATCCACTTTACTGCGGCTGCTGGTATTGCTCGCGCCGGCGCCCAATTGTGGCAGTAATCCTGAGCGTGCCTGAGGGACACGTTCGCTTTGTGCTTGGTAGTCTGCGTGGGCTGCAGCCAAGTCTGCGTTGTTATCAACCGCAAATTGATACACATCCAGTAGGTTAACTTTATTAGTGGTGTTGGGGGCTGCATAGGCAGTCGAACCCAACACAGTAGCGATAACAAAAGTGAGCGACAGTAGGCGCATCATGAATATCCTAAATCTCATAGAGAAAAACGGCTTAAGGCTACGGCTGAACATAGAGACGGTCAAGAGTGGAACTATATTGTTTATGTCTTCGTACAGTGTGTAGCAGTAGCGTATAGCTTGCAGTTTAGCTCACATCATCGCTAGACTGTTGGCTGCTTCTTGTCGGGGTGCTCTTTAAAGAGCTGAGATCGGTTAATCCGGGTCCCGTTGAACCTGATCGAGTTAATACTCGCGTAGGAAACAAGATAAGTTTGCCGCAAGGCAGGCCTGCCTATGTCCGCTGGTTCCCCGACACTTTTTTTCGTGTTTTTTAGGAGAACCAATACATGACTCAAATCCCTTCTCAGCATCTCAGTGATACCGCGCAAGTCGATCAGCAGTCGATTCAGCCTTTTCCCAACTCGCGCAAAATTTACGTGCAAGGCTCGCGTCCTGACATTCTTGTGCCCATGCGTGAAATCAGCTTAACGCCCACAGAAACCGATAACGGTATCGAAGAAAATGCGCCGGTATTTGTCTACGATACCTCTGGGCCCTACAGTGACCCAAGTGTAAAAATTGATGTGCGTAAAGGCTTAGCGGATGTGCGCAGCAGCTGGATTGAAGAGCGTGGCGATACGCAAGTATTGAGCGGTTTAAGCTCAAGCTTTGGTCAAGAGCGTTTAGATGATCCTGAGTTGAAGAGCATGCGCTTTGCCTCAATTCGTAATCCGCGTCGCGCTAAAGCTGGTAAAAATGTCACACAAATGCACTATGCACGCCAAGGCATCATTACTCCGGAAATGGAGTATGTGGCGATTCGCGAAAATCTCAAGTTAGAAAAAGCGCGCGAAGCCGGTTTGCTTGACGGTCAGCATCCTGGGCAAAGCTTTGGCGCGAGTATTCCTAAGGAAATCACCCCAGAGTTTGTGCGCGCAGAAATTGCCCGCGGTCGCGCGATTATCCCCGCCAATATCAACCACACCGAACTTGAGCCGATGATTCTTGGGCGTAACTTCTTAGTCAAGATTAACGGCAATATTGGTAACAGCGCACTGGGTTCATCCATTGAAGAAGAAGTGGCCAAGCTGACCTGGGGCATTCGTTGGGGCTCCGACACCAT
>JAAZJF010000222.1 GCA_012800475.1 Gammaproteobacteria bacterium | reverse complement strand
GAAGAAGGCATACTCTATTGTGTGCGCGCTGCGCTGCAAGCTGAGTTTGGCGACATCAGCTAATAACATCCCCCTGCAAGCAAGAACACAGCATGCTTGCAGGGGGAATATTAGCGCTCAGCGCTGCTCGTCAATAGAGGATTTAAGCCCACACTGGGCGTGCAATAATGCGCCAGTCTTTCGCTAAAGCGCGCATCTCGACAATGTCTAACTGCACCGCATCGGCCATCAGGTCAATGGGCAACTGCACCAGCGGCTGCGCCTTCGAGCCAAGCAGCATGGCTGCCATATAGATATACAGCTCATCCACCAACTGGGCTTGCATAAAAGCACCGGCCAACTGCGGACCTGCTTCCACCATCAACTCATTGATACCTCGACGTGCCAGCTCAATCAGCACGGCATGCAGATCAACGTGACCATGACGCTCAGGCACTTGGATGTATTCAATCTGCTCGGTATTGGCCGGCGGCGTTTGGTAAGTCACCACCCATACCGGCCCTGCTTGGAAAAAAGCCATATCAGTAGGCACACGCAAACGCCCATCAATCATAATGCGCACCGGCGCGCGCGATAGCGCTAACGCATGCTGCTCATCGTCCAACGGTAATACATCAGCGCGCACTGTGAGACGAGCATGGTCGGTCATCACCGTATCTGCACCGGTGATAATGGCGCTAGAACGTGCGCGCAACACTTGCACATCGGCGCGCGCGGCAGGCCCGGTGATCCACTGGCTTTCACCACTGGCCATAGCGGTGCGTCCATCGAGACTCATGGCTAGTTTTAAACGTACAAAAGGTAGAGCCTGCTCCATACGCTTTACAAAGCCGCAGTTGAGCCTACGCGCCGCAGCGTTCAGTTCGCCCTCAAGCACATCAACAGTAATACCTTGTGCGCGCAAATGTGCAATACCCCGCCCCGCCACTTGCGGATTGGGATCTTGCAGCGCCACCACCACACGGCCAACTCCGGCACGCACTAAAGCTTCAGCACAGGGCGGCGTTAAACCATGATGACTGCAGGGCTCTAAGGTGACATAGGCCGTGGCACCTTGCGCTCGTGCGCCCGCTTGCTGCAAGGCATGCACTTCCGCATGCGGCTCGCCGGCACGCACATGCCAGCCTTCACCAACAACCTGTTGCTGCGCCACAATCACACAACCTACGCGCGGATTAGGATGAGCGCTATACAAGCCTTGCTCAGCTAAACGCAGCGCTCGCGCCATATAGAATTGATCATTCATTCGTCGAGCGCATCCGGCGCAATCGCGGCACTGCTGGCCATCAGCTCGATTTCTTTACGAAACTCATTTAAATCTTGAAAGCGACGGTACACAGAAGCAAAGCGAATATAGGCCACTTCATCGAGTTTTTTCAGCTCGTTCATCACCAACTCGCCCACCACCAAGGACTGCACTTCGCGCTCCCCTGTGGCTCGCAGCTTGCGCTTAATCCGCGCAACGGCTTCTTCTAAGCGCTCCAAGCTGACTGGACGCTTTTCTAACGCGCGCAACATACCTGCGCGAAACTTATCTTCATCAAAGGGTTGGCGACTGCCATCTTGTTTAATCAAGCGTGGCAAAATCAAATCGGCCGTTTCAAAGGTCGTGAATCGTTCTTCACACAGTAAACACTCACGACGACGACGCACTTGATCGCCATTTGCGACTAAACGCGAGTCAATCACTTTGGTGTCATTGGCACCACAAAATGGACAATACATACGCACGGATCGCTTATTAAAAACATAAGCACTGATAGTAGCCTATCTTTCACTGAAGAAAAACTGCCCAGCAGTCGTAGATAGACACAAGCTTGGCACTGATCTAACTGCGCTCCATCACTCACGCATACCTGTAGTCATTGGGCACATCACTACCTCAGCCCTCATTTTGACGCCACGCACAGATGACAAAACCTTAGCCCGCTAACAGCGGCAACTCAGCCAACCACAATGCATAAAGTAATGCGCCAGCGATCAAACCGGCCAACATGTCGTCAATCATAATGCCAAAACCGCCGCCCACATTGCGATCTAGGATGGAAATAGGCCAAGGCTTTAGAATATCCAGAATACGAAACAATACAAAACCCAATACCCACCACACCCAAGTGGGCGGTAATAAAATCAGGGTCATCCAAATCCCTACCATCTCATCCCAAACGATGCCACCGTGATCATGCACACCCAAATCATCCGCAACCCGACCACACAACCAAAAGCCAAACACACTGGCCAATGCAATACACCCCAGAGCCCAGGCTAACGGCAGCATATACAGCACCGGCATCACCGCTAAACCCGCTAAGGTGCCCCAAGTGCCCGGAGCTTTTTTAGCTAAACCAGAACCAAAACCAAAAGCTAAGAAGTGCCAAATATTACGCCAGACTTGCGGGGATCGCATAGATACATCCTTATTCAAAATGCTGGTAACCACGACGCAACGCAGCCACGGATTGCCCTGCTGCATTCACTAGGTGCACACCGCTACCGCTGCACACTTGGCCGATCACGCGCACGGCTGGAAAGTCATGCTGCACTTGAGCCACAGCCGATGCGGGCAGCGTAAAAGCCAATTGATAGTCATCACCACCACTGAGTGCCGATTGTAAGGCAGCATGCGCATCTAACACCTGCTCTGCAGCCGACGCCACAGGCACCTGCGTTTGCTGGATCTGCAAAGACACTCCCGAAGCTTTAGCGATATGCCCACAATCAGCAAGCAAGCCATCGGAAATATCCAATGCCGCATGGGCTTTACCCAGCAGGTAACGCCCCAGCTCAAGTTGTGGCTGAGGCGTCCAATAGGCCGCTAAGAGTTGTTGCTGAACACGCTCAGGCAAACTATGCACATCACGTTCACCCACCACATAAGGCACTGCGGCACCCGCAGCACCCAAAGCACCACTGACACACAGCACATCGCCAACGCGCGCACCTGAACGTAATAATGCCCGTGATTGCGGCACTGCACCCATCACTGTGACGGTGATAGCTAAAGGACCGCGCGTGGTATCACCACCGATTAAGGCAATCCCACACTGTAAGGCCATCGCACTTAAGCCTTCACTGAAAGCTTGCAACCATGGGGTATCAATCTGCGGCAAGGTGATCGCCAAGGTAAAACCAACCGGCGTAGCACCCATAGCGGCCAGATCACTGACAGCCACAGCCAAAGCGCGCTGACCCAGCAAAAATGCAGGAGCCTGTTCAGGAAAATGAATGCCACTGACAAGAGTATCCGTCGACACTGCGCAACTTTGACCTGCAGGAATCTGCAGCAGCGCGCAATCATCACCAATACCTAAAAGAATATTTTCACCGCCCTGCGCACAGGCAGAGCGGGTGAAAAAATGTTGGATCAACTCAAATTCATTCATCAAACAACACTCACTATGCCCAAGCAAAGTGAGCGCAGCCTAGACTTATTTTTTATTGAGTTTAGCGTCACGAATTTCTGCACCACGTAAACGCAGAGCTAACTTATCTAAAACACCATTAACGTATTTATGACCATCGGTAGCGCCAAAGACCTTTGCAAGCTCAATGCCTTCGTTAATTACCACACGATAAGGCACATCAATACGATTGCTCAGCTCCCACGTCGCTAAACGCAAGATGGCCCACTCAACCGGATCCAGCTCGTCCATTGGACGATCTAGGTACGGCTCAATCAATGCATCAATTTCACTTTTCTTGCCGGGCACACCACGCAGTATTTCATTGAAATACAGGCTATCAACACCATTAAAATCATTATCAACGCGAAACTGCGCTTCAATTTCATTCAGGTTTTGACCGGCGACATGCCACTGGTATAACGCTTGCATTGCCAAAGTACGCGCAACACGGCGCATCGCGATGCGACCCTTCGCACGCGGCGGGGGGTTATCGCGACAGTCGTCGTTATTTAAGCTCACTTGGCCTCCAACTGCGCAAGCAGGCTCACCATTTCCAGTGCTGATGACGCTGCTTCAACACCTTTGTTACCCGCTTTGGTACCTGAACGTTCAATGGCTTGCTCGATTGAATCAACCGTCAGCACACCAAAGGCAACCGGTACGCCAAACTGCATCGACACCATAGCTAAACCTTTGGTGCATTCGCCTGATACATATTCAAAGTGCGGAGTACCGCCACGAATCACAGCACCCAAAGCAATAATGGCTGCATATTCTTTACGCTCAGCTACTTTCTGTGCAACTAAAGGCAGCTCAAAAGCACCCGGCGCACGGATCACGGTAATATTATCTTTGCTCACACCGTGGCGTACTAATGTATCAATTGCGCCTTCAACCAAGCTTTCTACAACAAAGCTGTTGAAACGGCCAACAACCAGCGCAAACTTGCCTTGTG
>JAAZJF010000221.1 GCA_012800475.1 Gammaproteobacteria bacterium | reverse complement strand
GCAAAGAGTTTTGCTTGCGAGGCTTCTGATAAGCACGGTTGGCCTGCGGTGCGTAAGCGTGCTGCGTACAGCATCATATGGCGTGCAGCGTTAATCTGCATGTGCATATCGGCCAGCATATTGGCGACGCTTTGGTGTTCGGCAATGGCTTTACCAAACTGCACGCGTTCACGCGAGTAGATCAGTGCTGCTTCAAATGCCGCACGGGCAATACCTATC
Source organism: Gammaproteobacteria bacterium (assembly GCA_012800475.1). GTDB lineage: Bacteria > Pseudomonadota > Gammaproteobacteria > Pseudomonadales > Pseudomonadaceae > Denitrificimonas. The sequence goes on along the minus strand of JAAZJF010000221.1, from coordinate 7,402 downwards.
GCTTGCGCGGCAATGCCTAAACGACCGCCTTCTAAACCTGACAGTGCCAGTGCTAAGCCTTTACCACGTGGGCCGAGCATATTTTCTTTAGGGATGCGGCAATTGATTAAGCTCACAGCGCAGGTATCGGATGCACGCAAGCCCATTTTTTGCTCCATGCGCTCCACTTCAAAGCCGGGTGTATCGGTGGGTACTAAAAAGGCGGATAAACCTTTTTTACCCAGTTCAGGGTCAGTCACAGCAAAAACAATGGCTAAGCCTGCGCGCTTGGCATTACTGATAAATTGTTTACTGCCGTTGAGCACCCAGTGGTCGCCATCTTCAACGGCTTTAGTGCGCAGGTTATTGGCTTCGGAACCGGCTTGCGGCTCGGTTAGACAAAAGCAGGACAATACTTTGCCTGAGGCTAAATCGGGCAGCCATGCTTGCTTTTGTGCTTCAGTGCCCCAGTTCATAATAGGTGCGCAGCCCACTGAGTTATGAATACTCATCACCGCACCTGTTGACGCGCAGCCTGCAGACACTTCTTCCACGGCTAAAGCATAGGAGGTGTAATCAATATAAGAGCCGCCCCATTCTTCGGGCACTACCATGCCTAAAAAGCCCAGTTCGCCCATTTGCTTGAGCATTTCATCATCGAGCCAGCCGGCTTTTTCCCAATTTTCTGCGTTCGGGGCCAGTTCTGCTTTAGCAAAATCGCGCGCCATATCGCGGATCATGCGTTGTTCTTCAGAGAGTTCGATATCATGCATTGTGACGTTCCTTTAATACGCGCATGGACTTATGCGCCATGCGCTTGAAAGCCTGCGAAAAACTCATCAACTTGCGCTTGCTCAAGCGCCTCGATGGTGGCGGGCTGCCAACGTGGATTTTTATCTTTATCAATAATCAGTGCGCGTACACCTTCCATAAAGTCGCCTTTGCTAAACCACTGTGAACCTAAGTGGAACTCCAAACGGAAGCAGTCAGCTAAAGATAACTCTTGTGCGCGACGCAGCATCTCTAAGGTGGTGGCCATGGCTAAGGGTGAGCGCGACTCGAGTGTGGCAATGGTCTCTTGGCACCAGTCTTGTAGGGTCGTGTCGGTTTCGCTGGCCAGTGACGCAATAATGTCAGCCACTGAATTGTGTGCAAAGTGTGTCGCAATTGCGCCGCGTACAGCGGTCAACTGAGCGCCGGAGCTGTGCTTGCTGGCCAAAGTATTTAATAGGCTGCGCACCGCTTCTTGGGCTGAATGGCCCCACTGCATATTATCCAAGCAGCGATCAAATTCAGTGATTTGCTCGCGATGCAAAAACCAGTCGGCTAAGCCCAGTTGCAGTGCATCGGCTGGACCCACAGGGTTGCCGGTCACACCCATATAGGTGCCCATTTCACCGCTCAAACGGGATAGAAAGTAGCTGCCGCCCACATCAGGGAAAAAACCAATACTGACTTCAGGCATACCCAAACGTGCTTTTTCAGTCACGATACGAAAGCTTGCGCCTTGCGCTAAGCCCATGCCGCCGCCTAAGACTAAGCCATCCATCAAAGCGATAAATGGCTTAGGGTAGGCATGAATATCTTGGTCTAAAGCATATTCTTCACGAAAGAAGGTGGCATTTAAACTGCTGTCTTGTTTGGCGTTGCTGTACAGCTCGCGAATATCACCGCCAGCACAAAAGGCTTTATCGCCATTGGCGCGCAGGACTACCGCCACCACGTTCTCATCTGCGGCCCAAGCATCCAGTTGCTGCTGGAGTGCGCGTACCATTTCAAGGTTCACGGCATTAAATGCGGCAACACGATTGAGCGTGAGATGGCCCACACCATTGCGCACCTCGGTTTGTACTAGAGCATGATCATCGAGCATGGTGATTACTCCTTTAAATACAGTTTAATAATGGCTGAGAAGTCGAGATTACCATGGCCTTGTAAGCTAAAGGCTTGATAGAGCTGTTGTGCTGCTGCACCCATCATCACCGGCTGCTTGGCTAAGCGCGCGGCTTCAGTGGCTAAGCCTAAGTCTTTAAGCATTAAGTCACTGCCAAAACCGCCACTATAACCTCGACTGGCTGGTACATTCTCTAAGACATCTGGATAAGGGTTGTTGATTTCTGAGCTCCAGCAACGACCACTTGAGGTGTTGATAATACCGGCTAAGGTTTTAGCATCCATACCCAGTGAAACACCCAGCGCCATGGCTTCGGCCACACCAACCATAGAGATACCCAGCAGCATATTGTTGGCTACTTTAGCGACCTGACCATTACCGCTGTCACCGCAATGGGTGATGTTTTTACCCATGGCTTGCAGGATCGGTTGAATGTGCGCTAAGTCGTCAGCTGCACCACCCACCATAAAGGTGAGGGTGGCGGCTTGCGCACCAGCTGTGCCACCTGATACCGGCGCATCGACCATTGAGTGACCCGCTTCTTGAGCGGCTTTTGCAACCTCACGAGCGCTATGGGGATCAATGGTTGAGCAGTCAATTAAGTAAGTGGGCTTGGTTAACTGTGCGATTAAGCCGTTTTCACCCAAGTACACACCTTTTACATGCACAGCGGCAGGTAGCATACTAATTAATACATCAGGTGCTGCAGCGACCAGAGCGTCAACTGTTGCACAGCCTTGCGCGCCTTTGTCTGCCAGTTCTGCAACAGCGCTGCTGGACAGGTCAAATACGCTCAGCTGGTAGCCTGCTTTAAGTAAATTGCTGGCCATGGGGCTGCCCATATTGCCTAAGCCTAAAAATCCGATATGCATGGTTGATCTCCGCTTATTATGATTGTTGCGAGTGTCGATGCTAAATAGGTTAAATCTTTAGTGCAGAGCAAGCCGCCTGACTCGAAAGCCAGGCGGGTGCTGCTTATTTCAAGCTGATAGTGGTGTTGAGTGCGCCGACTTCTTCGTCTTCAGCAAACCAGCGTGCTGTAACGGTTTTGGTCTGTGTATAGAACTGTACAACTTGCTTACCGTATGGACCTAAGTCGCCCAGTTTTGATGCACGCGAACCAGTGAATGAAAAGATAGGCACAGGGACTGGAATCGGTACGTTAATACCCACTTGGCCCACATCGATATCTTCTTGGAAGCGACGTGCTGTGGCGCCGGAGCGAGTGAAGATCGCGGTGCCGTTACCGTTCGGGTTAGCGTTGACCAATTCAATAGCTTGCTCAATGTTGTCTGCGTTGATCACGCACAGTACGGGGCCAAAAATCTCTTCTTGGTAAATACGCATGGAGGTGTTTACGCCAGAGAAAATGGTTGGACCAACAAAGTTACCTTGCTCAAAGCCGGGTACAGTTGGATTGCGGCCATCGAGATCAATCTGCGCGCCTTCGCTGACACCGCTGTCGATGAGATCAGTAATACGCGCCAGGGCTTGCGCAGAAATCACCGGACCCACATCAGTACCCGGTTGGCAGCCCGCATTGATTTTTAGAGTTTTAGCTTTTGCTACCAACTCAGGTAACCAGTTTTGCGCTTCGCCGACTAAAACAATCACAGGTAAAGCCATGCAGCGTTGTCCAGCGGCACCAAAGGCGGCACCGGCAATGGCGTTGAGTGTTTGTTCTTTATTGGCATCGGGCATCACGATACCGTGGTTTTTTGCACCCATCATGCACTGCACGCGCTTACCCGCTAAGGACGAACGGTTGTAAACGTGTGTACCCACATGCGTTGAGCCGACAAAGGATACGGCTTTAATATCTTCGTGATCGCAAATGCCATTCACCGCATCAGGACCGCCATGAATCACGTTGAGTACGCCGGCAGGAATACCCGCTTCTAAAGCCAGTTCAACTAAACGCATGGTCACCATGGGATCTTGCTCTGATGGTTTCAGAACAAAGGTATTACCCGTGACAATCGCCATCGGGAACATCCATAACGGGATCATGGCCGGGAAGTTAAAGGGTGTAATACCCGCGCACACGCCAATAGGTTGGAGCAAGGTGTAGGTGTCCACACCATTGGCAACGTTATTGGCCAGTTCGCCCAGTTGTAAGTTACCAATGCCTGCGGCATGTTCGACAACTTCTAAACCGCGGAACACATCACCTTCGGCATCCGCTAAAGTTTTACCTTGCTCTGCAGTAAGCAGTGCCGCGAGCTCTTGCATGTTCTCGCGAATAAGCTGCTGATACTTTAAAAAAATACGTGCCCGAGCACCGATTGGAGTTTTGCGCCATGTGGTAAAGGCTTTTTTGGCGCTGGCGACTGCGGCATTGATTTCATCTGCAGTGGCAAATGGGACTTTGGCTAATACTTCTTGAGTGGCCGGGTTGATCACCTCACGCCATTGGTCAGTTTTGGATTCAACAAACTGGCCATCAATAAGCAATTTAATTGTAGGGACTTGAACAGCTGTCATATCGGTACGCCTCAGCATTAATTTATTTTTGTGTGTGATTCGTTTACTGTGATTTCATCCTAGCAGTGCATTTTTGCCTGCCGCAACCCTGTATAGTGCAGATCTGCTCTGCAAAAATGCACATAGAACATAAGGCGTGGACGAAAATACGATGGATTGGGAACAATTAAGATTTTTTTTAGAGTTGGCGCGCGCGGGTCGCTTAGTGATTGCGGCACGGCGCATGGGCGTTGATCACACTACGGTGTCGCGTAAAGTGCAGGCCTTGGAAAAAGATTTAGGTCGGCCTTTATTTTTGCGTGAGCACGAAGGCTACAAGTTGACGGAAGCAGGGCGCGCCTTGTTGCCACAAGTGGAAGCGATGGAAAGTGCCTTTGTGGGGATTTCCGATTCGCTGCCCGATTTAGGTGAGCAACTATCGGGGCATGTACGCATTGGCGCGACCGAAGGTTACGGTACCGTTTTGTTAGCTGAGCAATTGGCTGAGTTAGGTCGACGCTTTCCGCATTTAAAAGTGGATTTGCTGGCGCTGCCTCGCGCTGTGCAACTGTCGCGTAATGAGGCGGATATTGTGATTACGCTGGAGCGGCCTGAGCGCGGCCCGTTTATTATTACGCGCCTTACGGATTACACTCTGCACTTGTACGGCAGTGAGGCTTATCTGGCGCAGCATCCTGAGATCACGCATCGCGATCAATTGCGTGAGCATCGTTTTGTCAGCTATGTGGAAGATTTGCTGTTCAGTAAAGAGTTGAATTTTTTAGATGAACTGGTCAAATCCAATAGTGCTAACCTGCGCAGCACCAGTATTTTGGCCCAGCAGCACGCTGTATTAGCTGGCGCAGGCTTGGCTATTTTACCTACTTTTGCTGCGCATAATGAACCGCGCTTGCGCCGTGTTTTAGCAGGTGATGTGAGTTTTACGCGCACATTCTGGATGCTGATGCCCATTGAGCTGAAAGATATTGCCCGAATGCGCACCACGTGGAATTTCTTACGCGAGCAAGCGGCTGTGCAGCAAGATATCCTCTTGCCAGTCGATCATCAAAAGGAGGAGTAAGGCTATGCTGACGCAGTATTCGGGAACGGTATCCGCTGTAATGGTGCGTGAAGCTTTGTATGCACCCTTACAGCAGGGCTGGACTGTGGATGCATTACTCAACGGCACACCCTTTGATGCACAGGTGATGCGAGCCAGTGCTGGGCGGGTGCCGGTCAAACATTACGCGCGCTTTTGGCGACGTTTGCGCCGCACGATTCAGGATGAGTTTTTCTTAATGGATCAGCGCAAGATGCGCCCAGGCAGTTTTGCATTTATGTGCACCATGGCCGCTCAGCAACCTACCGTTGGGCAGGGTCTGGAGGTGGCGTTGCAGTTTTTGTCCTTGGTATTTGCCGACAAGCGAGCGGTGCTGCGCACTGAGCACAGTATGGCCGCGGTGGTCTTGCGCGAAGAAAGCCCAGAGCCGTCGCGCGCTTTCACTTATTTTACCTTTTGGATGTATGTGCATGGGCTCACCTGCTGGCTGGCTAACCAGCGCATTGCTTTATTATCGGTGGACTCACGTGGACCTGCACCTGAGTTTTTGGATGACTATCGGGTGATGTTTTCGGACAACTTGCGCTTTGATTGTCAACAATCACAGATTCTGTTTTCTGCTGATATTCTCAATGTCCCCATTAAGCGTACAGCGCAGGATCTAGAGCGCTTTTTGCGCCATGCCCCCAATAACATCATTGTGAAGTACCGCGATGAGCAAAGCTTAACCAGCCAGATCCGCCGTCAACTACTGCACAGTGATCCCAAGTGTTGGCCTGATGCGGTGTACTTAGCCGCTGATTTGTTTATGTCCGTTTCCACGTTACAGCGTCGTTTAAATGAAGAAGGTCAAAGTTATCAGCGACTTAAAGATGCGGTGCGCAGCTCCTTAGCGGTCAAATGGCTGGCAGATGAGCATTATACTTTTGTCGATATCGCGAGTGCTTTAGGCTTTGCGGATGTGAGTAGTTTTTATAAGGCGTTTCGCAAATGGACGGGCACGCAGCCCAGTCATTACCGCTCTATGCTGCTCAATAAAAACAAATGATTGGCAAAAACGTTCAAACAGTTTGAGGGATTTTGCTATTGCTTCTCAAGCGTACTGGGGCTGACTATCGAGGTGTGTACCTTGCAATGTCAACAATAATAAAAGTTGGAGCGTGCCATGACCCCAGTTAAACGTGATTATTTTGAAGCCTCAAAAATATTTGATTTTGAGCACACCGTCAGCAATGCCATTAGTGGTACTTTTGCGGCGATGAACGCCTGTTATGAGTGCTGCGATCGTCATGCGGCCAATGGTGCAGTCGCACTGGTCCAAGAAAACGGTGATGGCAGTTCCAGCCGCCACACCTATGCTGAGTTGCGTGATCAAGCGGCTCAGTTTGCGCATTACCTGACTCAGCAGGGCATTCAGGCCGGTGATGTCGTGGCCGGTTTGTTACCGCGCGGCCATGCCTTAATTGTGACCATTTTAGGTACTTGGCGTGTGGGTGCGATTTATCAGCCACTGTTCACTGCCTTTGGACCTAAAGCCATTGAGCACCGTGTGCATACATCAGACGCTAAGTTGGTGGTGACCGATGTTGCCAATCGCAGTAAGCTGATTGATGTCGAGCACTGCCCGGCGGTGATGACCGTCAGCGATGCGGGTGCTGGTCTTGAAGCAGGCGATGATGACTTTTGGCCAACTTTAAATACTTTATCAACGGAGTTTGTACCGGTACTGCGTACTGGAGATGATCCGTTTTTGCTGATGTTTACCTCAGGCACTACAGGTTTGGCTAAACCTTTAGAAGTACCTTTGCGTGCCATTGTGGCGTTCCAGCGCTATATGATCGATGCAGTCGGACTGCGCGCCGAAGATTCATTTTGGAATGTGGCTGATCCAGGTTGGGCTTATGGTTTGTACTTCGGTATTACCGGACCGATGTCGATGGGGCTGCCCGTGTTGTCGGTGGATGGGTTGTTTAACCTTGATCGCTGCTTGGATGTCGCCAAGAAAT
>JAAZJF010000220.1 GCA_012800475.1 Gammaproteobacteria bacterium | reverse complement strand
TGATTCGTGAGCTCACCCTGGACAGTCGCAAAGTGCGCCCAGGTGATTTGTTTCTAGCCGTTGACGGTAGTCAGCAAGATGGCCGTGCTTATATTGGCGATGCCATTGCCCGCGGTGCTGCAGCCGTAGTGTATGAGGCGGATGCGGCGCTTGATATGCAAGACAGTGAAGCGCTATTGATCCCTGTACGTGGCTTGCAAGCGCAATTATCCAATATTGCTGGGCGCTTTTATGGTGATGCCAGTCGGACCATGCGCATCGTTGCAGTCACGGGCACCAACGGTAAAACGAGCGTCACGCAACTGTTAGCGCAAGCTTTAGATATGTTGGGGCAGCCCTGTGGTTTAGTCGGTACGTTGGGCAGCGGTTTTTATGGCAGCTTGACGCAAGGGCACTACACCACGCCTGACCCATTAACGGTACAAGCGACGCTTGCCGATTTGAAAAACGCCGGTGCTAAAGCCGTTGCGATGGAAGTGTCATCCCATGGTTTAGCGCAGCATCGCATTGAGTCAGTGCATGTGGACGTGGCCGTATTAACTAATTTAAGCCGCGATCATCTGGATTATCATGGCTCCATGCACGCCTATGCAGAAGCGAAAGCCCGCTTGTTTCGTTGGCAGGGTTTGCGTGCCGTTGTACTGAATATGGATGATGAGTTCGGTCGTGAATTGGCGGCGCAGCATGCTTCGGCAGCACGCTTAATCACTTACAGTTTAGATGATACGAGCGCTAGTGTTGCGTGTCGTAATATTCGTTTTAGCACGACGGGCATCCAAGCTGAAGTCGTGACAGCGCAAGGCGAAGGTAATTTATCAAGCAGCCTGATTGGGCGTTTTAATTTAAGTAATTTACTGGCTGTAATTGGCGCTGTGTTGGCGTTAGGTTACTCCCTCGAGCAAGCGCTCAGTGTGATACCTAAACTGCAAGGCCCAGCAGGGCGCATGCAAGTGCTAGGCGGACAACAACAGCCTTTAGTGGTGGTTGATTATGCGCATACTCCTGATGCTTTAGAGCAGGTGTTGACGGCGCTACGCCCGCATGTGGCAGCCAATGGACGCTTGTTATGTCTGTTTGGATGTGGCGGCGAGCGCGATACCGGCAAGCGTCCTTTAATGGCGGCGGTGGTCGAGCGCTTAGCGGATGCAGCGTGTGTGACTGATGATAATCCGCGCGGTGAGGATCCAGCTGCGATTCGTGCGCAAATTTTGCAAGGCTTTAGTGCCACGGCAGCCGTCACTGAGGTGGCTGAGCGCGGCGCTGCCATTGCGCAGTTGATTGCACAAGCCGCCCCTGAGGACGTCATTGTCTTGGCGGGTAAAGGGCATGAGGACTATCAAGAGATTCAGCAGCAACGTCAGCATTTTTCTGATCTCGAACAGGCTGAGCAGGCACTGGCTGCCTGGCAGGTGACGCATGTTTAAATCTTTGTCGTTAAGTGAGCTGATTGAGCCATTAGCAGCTGTTTTACACGGTGCGGATGCTGAGTTTGGTGCGCTGAATACCGATAGCCGAAAAATAACCCCTGGGCAGTTGTTTGTCGCCTTGCGTGGTGACTTTTTTGATGGCCATCGTTATCTAGCGGACGTCGCACAACGCGGTGCCGTGGCTGCCGTGGTAGAAGAATACCAAGCAGATATTGACCTGCCGCAGCTGTGCGTGGCTGATACGCGTATCGCACTTGGGCGCATTGCCTTGCTCAATCGTGCTCAGTTTACGGGGCCAACCGTAGCTGTTACGGGATCCAGCGGTAAAACAACCGTTAAAGAGATGCTGGCCAGTATCTGTCGTCATGCGTTAGGTGAAACAGCCGTATTGGCTACACGCGGCAACTTAAACAATGAGTTGGGCGTGCCTTTTACTTTGCTGGAGCTCAATGCGCAGCACCGCGCTGCTGTGGTTGAATTAGGCGCTTCACACCCCGGCGAGATTGCCTACACTGCGGCATTGACTCAGCCTCAGGTGGCCGTCATCAGCAATGCGGGTATGGCGCATGCCGGTGAATTTGGTGGGCCAGAGCATATTATTCTAGCTAAGGGTGAGATTCTCGATGGCTTAGGCAGTGAGCAGACGGCTGTTTTAAATTTAGACGATGCCGCTTTTGCGCAATGGCGTGAGCGCAATCGCCAATGCCAAGTGCTTAGCTTTTCTACCCGTCGCAGCGATGCCGATATCTATGCCAGTGCGATTGTCAGTAACGCGCAAGGCCGCATGGGTTTTAATTTACATGGCGTAGCAGGCGAGTGTTTTATTCAGTTGGCGGTGTTGGGTTTACACAACGTCAGCAACGCTTTAGCTGCAGTCGCGGCGGCGCATGCATTAAATATCCCTTTGGCTGCTATTAAGCAAGGCTTGGAGGGTCTGAAAGCGATTTCTGGGCGCAGTGTGGTGTATGAGTGCGCGGGCCATGTGCAAATCATCGATGACAGCTATAACGCTAATCCAGCATCCATTCGTGCAGCGATTGATGTGCTGCAAAATATGCCCGGTCAGCGCGTTTTAGTCTTGGGCGATATGGGTGAGCTCGGTGAGTGGGCTGAACAAGAGCACGCGCACATCGGTGTCTATGCGAACGGTAAAGTGGATGCTGTGTTTGCCACTGGGCCGCTGATGCAACATGCCGTTGCACAATATTGTGGCGTATCAGGGCACTTTTTAACACAAAACAGTCTGATTGAAGCACTACTGACGCAAGTGAGTGGTCCTGCAACATTTTTAATTAAAGGTTCACGTGGCGCGGCAATGGAATACGTTGTCAGTGCGCTGCGTACAAGTTTAGGGGATGCGCTCTGATGTTGCTTTTATTAGCGGAGTATTTACAACAGTACTATAAAGGCTTTGCGGTCTTTCAGTACTTGACTCTGCGCGGTGTGTTTGGTGTTTTAACAGCTTTAGTGATGTCGTTGTGGCTTGGCCCAAAAATGATTCGCATGTTGCGTGATTTGCAAATTGGTCAATCTGTGCGCACTGATGGACCGCAGACGCACTTGGCTAAATCGGGGACTCCCACCATGGGTGGCGCCTTGATATTGGCCTCGATTTCAATCAGTACCTTACTCTGGGCTGATTTAAGCAACCGTTATGTCTGGATTGTCTTACTGGTGACGCTATTGTTTGGCGCCATTGGCTGGGTGGATGACTACCGTAAAGTGGTGGAGAAAAACTCCCGAGGCTTGCCTGGACGCTGGAAGTATTTTTGGCAGTCTGTGTTTGGTTTAGGTGCTGCGCTGGTGTTGTACTTCACCGCACAAACGCCAGCTGAAACTGCATTGATTGTGCCGTTTTTGAAAGATATCAGTATCCCGCTTGGTGCGGGTTTTGTGGTTTTAACCTACTTCGTTATTGTGGGTACCAGTAATGCGGTCAACCTGACCGATGGTTTAGATGGTTTGGCTATTTTGCCGACCGTGTTGGTGGGCGGTGCTTTAGGTATTTTTGCCTACTTGTCAGGCCATATTAACTTTGCTGAGTACTTGTTTATTCCTTACGTGCCGGGCGTGGGTGAACTGATTATTTTTTGCGGCGCTTTAGTGGGCGCAGGCTTAGGTTTCTTGTGGTTTAACACATACCCTGCGCAAGTGTTTATGGGGGATGTGGGTGCGTTAGCACTGGGTGCGGCTTTAGGTACTGTGGCTGTTATAACGCGTCAGGAAATTGTGCTCTTTATTATGGGTGGCGTCTTTGTGGTGGAGACCCTCTCGGTGGTGATTCAAGTGCTGTCATTTAAATTAACCGGTAAACGTGTTTTTCGTATGGCACCGATCCACCATCACTTTGAGTTGAAAGGTTGGCCTGAGCCGCGCGTGATTGTGCGTTTTTGGATTATCACTGTGGTATTGGTCCTGATTGGACTGGCCACTCTGAAACTGAGGTAAGTCCAGTGCAAAGCAGTCAGCAGGCGCATATCGTTGTGGGTCTAGGCCAGAGCGGCTTGTCTATGGTGCGTTTTTTAGTGCGCAGCGGACAGCCCTGTAGTGTGGTTGATAGTCGTGAACACCCACCTGGGTTAGACATCTTACAGCGTGATTATCCGCAGGTTGCTGTGCAGTGTGGTCCTTTGTCAGCAGAGTTACTTAGCGCCGCCACAGTGCTGTATGTCAGTCCGGGCTTAGCTTTGAGTACACCGGCCATTGCCAGCGCTATCGCTCAAGGTGTACGCATTTCGGGTGATATTGATGTGCTAGCACAACACGCCCGTGCGCCGATCGTCGCGATTACTGGCTCGAACGCAAAAAGTACTGTCACTACGTTGCTGGGGCAGATGTGCGCAGCGGCGCAGCTGCACGTGGCTGTCGGCGGCAATCTGGGTGTGCCAGCGTTAGATTTGCTCGATGATGCCGTCGATGTCTATGTGATGGAGTTATCCAGCTTTCAATTAGAGACCACCTCGCACTTGCGTGCACGCGTTGCTGTTTGCCTCAATATCAGCGAAGACCATATGGATCGCTATCTTGACTTACAAGACTATATTGCAGCTAAACACCGTATTTTTACCGGTGCGCAAACAGTGGTTATCAACCGTGATGACGTAGCGTCACAACCCAGCACAGTACCTGCTACAGCCATCAGCTTTGGTTTAGGTGTGCCTCAAGCAGGTGAGTTTGGCCTTGTTGAGCAGGCGGGTGAGAGCTATTTAGCTTTGGGTGCGCAGTTATTGCTACCAGTCAAACAATTAAAAGTGCGCGGCAGTCATAATTATGCCAATGCATTGGCTGCTTTAGCCCTAGGTAGCGCGCTGGATTTACCGATGCCTGCGATGTTGAGTGCAGTAGCAGCATTCACTGGGCTGGAGCACCGCTGTCAGTGGTTGCGCCAAGTGCAGGGCGTTGATTGGTATAACGATTCTAAAGCCACCAATGTGGGGGCTGCTTTAGCTGCGATTGAAGGTTTAGGTGCCGGCCACGCGGGTCGTCTGGTATTAATTGCGGGTGGCGAAGGTAAGGGAGCTGACTTTTCCAGCCTGCAAGCCCCTGTGGCGCAGTATTGTCGAGCGGTCATTGTGTTGGGGCGTGATGCTGAGCGTCTTGCCCACGCCTTGGGTGCTGAGGTGTTGATTGAGCGGGTTGCCGATCTTGAAGAAGCGGTAGCTGTTGCCGCAGGTTTAGCTCAGGGCGGTGATATTGTGGTGCTGGCGCCTGCCTGTGCCAGCCTAGATATGTTTAAAAACTTTGAAGAGCGCGGCGAGATCTTTGCGCAAGCGGTAAGGAACTTACCATGAACCTTCGTGATGCATTGGCGCAGCCTTCTCCGTGGCGGCATAACAATAAAGTTGATATTGATTTTCCAATGTTAGTGGCGTGTATGTTGCTGATGGGCATTGGTTTGGTGATGATTGCCTCAGCGTCCTCTGCGGTCGCCTATACAAATACGGGTAACACTTTTCATTACTTCATCCGTCATATGATTTATGTAGCGATCGCATTAGTGGCTGGTGGCGTAACGCTATTTATTCCGATGTCAGTGTGGCAGCGTCATAGTGGTTGGTTGCTGGTGGCAGCCTTTTTCATTTTGACGGTGGTGTTGATTCCAGGTGTGGGCCGCGAGGTGAATGGCTCTCGACGTTGGCTTGGGGTGGGGGTGTTAAATATCCAGCCCTCTGAGCTTGCTAAGTTATTTATGGTGGTGTTTGTTGCAGGCTTTTTAGTGCGCCGTAAAGCGGAAGTGCAGCAGCGCTTACGCGGTTTGCTTAAACCTTTAGGTCTGGCTTTGCTGATGGCGTTTCTGCTGATCAAAGAGCCAGATTATGGTGCTGTGGTTGTGCTGTTAGGCAGCGTCATTATTATGTTGTTTTTGGGCGGTGTCAGCTTAGTGCTGTCAGCTCCGTTGCTGATTATCTTGGGTTTGGTGTTCTTCTTTTTTATCGGCTTTGAGCAATACCACTTGGAACGTATGATCAGCTTTACCGACCCTTGGGTGGATCAATACGGTTCGGGGTATCAGCTCTCTCAGGCTTTAATTGCCTTTGGTCGCGGTGAGTGGCTGGGTCTGGGTTTGGGCAATAGTATCCAAAAGCAGTTCTTTTTACCTGAAGCCCACACTGACTTTGTCTTTTCAGTCTTGGCTGAAGAGTTGGGTATGATCGGAGCCTTAACGACCTTAGCTTTATTTATGTTTGTCAGTGTTCGTGCGCTGTATATCGGGGTTTGGGCAGAGCAGGCTAAACAGTATTACTCGGCCTATTTAGCCTATGGCTTAGCCTTGTTATGGATCGCTCAGGTGCTGATTAACTTAGGGGTGAATGTCGGTTTACTGCCAACCAAAGGTTTAACTTTGCCTTTTATCAGTTATGGCGGTAGCTCATTAGTGGTGTGCTGTATCAGCTTGGCGATGCTGTTGCGCATTGAGTGGGAGCGCCGCACGCAATTGTTAGCGGAAGACTCAATGAGTAAAGCGCAAATCACAGCTATGGCAAAGGGGGTGCGCGGTGCGCGGTAATATTTTAATTATGGCAGCAGGCACGGGTGGGCATGTGTTTCCTGCTTTGGCCTGTGCGCAAGAGTTTACGGCCCGCGGTTATACGGTGCATTGGCTCGGTGCGGGGCGCGGGATTGAAAATGAACTGGTGCCCGCTGCAGGCTACACTTTGCATACGCTGAATATCAGCGGTTTGCGTGGTAAAAGTATCGCATCATTATTGACTGCGCCTTTTAAGTTGCTGTCGGCTTTATGGCAAGCGCGACGCTTAATCCGTGCCTTGCAGCCTGTATGTGTGTTGGGCATGGGTGGCTATGTGACAGGTCCGGGTGGTTTAGCTGCGAAGTTAGCCTCTGTGCCTTTGATTATTCATGAGCAGAATGCTGTGGCAGGAACGGCCAATCGTGCTTTATCAACCTTTGCAACGCGCATTTGTGAAGCCTTTCCTAACACTTTTAAAAAGCGCAAGCACTGCATCACCACAGGTAATCCAGTGCGTGAGTCTTTATTTTTAGAAACACCGCGGAAAAACTTAGCGCAGCGGCCGGTTAATTTATTGGTGTTGGGCGGCAGTTTAGGTGCCGAACCACTGAATAAATTACTGCCCGCTGCGTTAGCGCAAATTCCTGCTGAGCTGCGCCCTGATGTTCAACATCAAGCCGGACGCAACAATGATGAGGTGACGCGTGAGCGTTATCAAGCTGCCACTGTTGCAGCGCAGGTTGTACCCTTTATTGATGATATGGCGCACGCCTATGCGTGGGCTGATTTAGTGATTTGTCGCGCTGGTGCATTAACCGTGAGCGAGTTGGCTGCTGCAGGATTGGCCTCTTTTTTAATCCCTTTGCCACATGCAATCGATGACCATCAGACGCGTAATGCCGAATTTTTGGCCGAGCAAGGCGCTGCTGTTTTGCTGCCACAACATGCTACTGATGCAGCTCGCTTAGCTGCGCAGTTAACTGAGGTACTGATGGACAAACAACGCATTAAAACTATGGGTGTACAGGCACGATCATTAGCGCAACCCGATGCCACGCAGGCTGTTGTTGCTGTGTGTTTGGAGGTGGCGCATGGTTGATTTATTGCAGCCGACATCGGCAGAGATGCGTCGTATGCGCCGGATTCGACGCATACACTTTATTGGTATTGGCGGTACCGGCATGTGCGGTATCGCTGAAGTATTACGCAACTTAGGCTATGAGGTATCGGGTTCTGATCTGAAACCTTCAACTGTCACTGAGCGCTTACAAAGCTTAGGTGTGCAGGTGGTCTTTGGGCATCATGCGCAAAACGTTGAGCATGCTGATGTATTGGTGGTTTCCAGTGCGATTAACCCATCCAACCCTGAAGTGGCGCGTGGTTTAGAACGTCGTATTCCAGTGGTGCCGCGCGCGGAAATGCTGGCTGAGTTGATGCGTTACCGTCATGGTATTGCGGTAGCGGGTACTCATGGAAAAACCACAACGACCAGCTTATTGGCTTCAGTGTTTGCCGCTGCGGGTCTGGATCCCACCTTTGTGATTGGCGGACGTCTCAATGCTGCGGGCAGTAATGCGCAGTTGGGTGCTGGCTGTTACTTGATTGCTGAAGCAGATGAAAGTGATGCCAGCTTCTTGCATTTGCAGCCGATGGTGTCCGTGGTCACCAATATTGATGCCGACCATATGAGTACCTATGGTGGCGATTTTAATAAGCTGAAGAAGACTTTTGTCGACTTTCTACACAATCTGCCATTTTATGGTTTAGCCGTTTTGTGTGTAGATGACCCTTCGGTGCGAGAGATTGCCAAGCAGGTTAAACGCCCCATTTTAACCTATGGCTTTTCCGATGATGCTGATTTGCGCGCCATTGATGTGTCGCAAGATGGCATGCGCACATCCTTTACCGTGCTGCGCAAAGGCCGTGAACCTTTGCCAGTATCCGTGAATATGCCGGGTAAGCATAATGTGCTCAATGCCTTGGCTACCATTGCCATTGCCACTGACGAAGGCATTGCCGATAGCGCTATTATTGCCGGGTTATCCGGCTTTGAAGGTGTGGGGCGACGCTTTCAAATGTACGGCGAATTACCGCTGGCTCAGGGTAAAGTGATGTTGGTGGATGACTATGGTCATCATCCCAGTGAAGTCGCTGCCGTGATTAAGGCGGTACATGATGGCTGGCCGGGTCGTCGTTTAGTGATGGTCTATCAACCGCATCGCTACAGCCGCACGCGTGATTTATATGAAGATTTTGTGCAGGTGTTGGGTGAAACCAATGTGCTGCTATTGCTTGAGGTTTATCCCGCAGGTGAAGAGCCCATCCCTGGCGCTGGCAGCCGTCAGTTGTGCCATAGCATTCGCCAGCGTGGCCGCTTAGATCCGGTGTATGTTGAACGCGGCGCTGATCTCGCACCTTTGTTGCAGCCCTTATTGCAAGACGGCGATATTTTATTATGTCAGGGGGCCGGTGATGTGGGCGGTATCGCTCCTGGCTTGCTTAAACATCCTTTATTTACCACAGCAACTGAGGACACCAGCGTATGAGTCAGCCCGTAGATATCCAAGCATTTGGTCGTGTGGCCGTACTCTATGGCGGGCGTAGCGCTGAGCGTGAAGTGTCGCTTAACTCGGGCGCTGCTGTTTTATCAGCCTTGCAGCAAGCGGGTGTGGATGCGTTTGGTATTGATGTGGGTGAGGATGTGCTGGCGCGTTTGTGCGAGCAGAAAATTGACCGCGCTTTTATTGTTCTGCACGGGCGCGGCGGTGAAGACGGTACCGTACAAGGCTTACTGGAGTGTGCGGGTATCCCTTATACCGGCAGCGGGGTACTGGCTTCGGCTTTAGCTATGGATAAGCTGCGCACCAAGCAAATTTGGCACAGCGTTGGTTTACCCACACCGCGTCATGCTGCCTTGAGCAGCGAAGACGATTGCCATCAAGCTGCGCAAGAACTGGGTTTTCCTTTGATTGTGAAACCAGCCAATGAAGGCTCCAGCATTGGTATGGCTAAAGTGGATGATCTACCCGGTTTGCTCGCTGCGTGGCAGGCTGCGCGCGACTTTGATTCACAGGTTTTGGTTGAGCAATGGATTTGCGGTCCTGAGTTTACGATTGCGATGCTCAATGGTGAGATTTTGCCGCCGATTCGTTTAGGTACCAGTCATGCGTTTTATGATTATGAAGCCAAATACCTCTCTAACGATACTCAGTACCAGATTCCTTGCGGCTTAGCGCCAGAAAAAGAAGCACAATTACGCACTTTAACTGCGCGCGCTTGTCAGACACTGGGCGTGACTGGCTGGGGTCGTGCGGATGTGATGCAGGATGCACAAGGTGATTTTTGGTTTTTAGAAGTCAACACCGTCCCAGGCATGACCGATCACAGCTTGGTACCGATGGCAGCACGTGCTGCGGGTTTAGATTTTAATGCCTTGGTATTAACTATTTTGGCTGGTACGTTACAGGTTAGAGGTTAATACTGTGAGTAGCGCAGGGCGGCAACACAAAAAAGCACCACCTCGTGGCGCAACGCGACAAGCGTCGCCTCAGGGTGCGCGCCGTGCTGCACAAGCAAAACAACCCAGAGTATGGCCTCGGCCAAATTGGACTGTCATCAGTTTAGTGATCG
>JAAZJF010000400.1 GCA_012800475.1 Gammaproteobacteria bacterium | reverse complement strand
CAGGCGATTACCCGTTCGATTGCTGACCAAGCACGCACCATTCGCATCCCTGTGCATATGATTGAGACCATAAATAAACTCAACCGTATCTCACGCCAAATGCTGCAAGAAATGGGTCGCGAACCCACGCCTGAAGAGCTTGGCGAGCGCATGGAAATGTCGGAAGATCGCGTACGTAAAGTCCTGAAGATTGCCAAAGAGCCAATCTCCATGGAAACACCGATTGGTGATGATGAAGACTCTCATCTGGGCGACTTTATCGAAGATGCAACCATGCAGTCTCCGATTGATATCGCTACTATTGAAAGCCTGAAAGAATCAACACGCGATGTTCTCAGTGGTCTGACTGAGCGTGAAGCAAAAGTTCTGCGTATGCGTTTTGGTATTGATATGAACACTGACCATACGTTAGAAGAAGTCGGTAAGCAGTTTGATGTAACCCGCGAGCGGATTCGTCAGATTGAAGCCAAGGCGCTACGCAAATTGCGCCATCCGTCTCGCAGCGAGCACTTACGCTCCTTCCTAGACGAGTAAAACCATCAACCCCCGATAATTTCGGGGGTTTTTGTTTATACCTTGCGAGAACATTTGTTTGCGTCTTGGCTTTACACAGGTATAATCAGCCGCTGCAATTGGGGCCTGTAGCTCAGTTGGTTAGAGCAGGGGACTCATAATCCCTTGGTCCACGGTTCAAGTCCGTGCAGGCCCACCACTTGCAACGCCATAACCAGCAAGGCTTACAAGAGAATCTTCAGCATTTTCTGAGCCAGAAAAATAGCAAAACATTAGTTTAGCGACACATCCAGCCTTTGCCCGTTTTAAGCACCTGATGTCCCCTGCCCAAACTTGATTAAATCCTGTCGAGTTAAAGTTCATATTGACCAAATTAAGGGCTACTACACAGGCTAGCTCTTGCCAAGAGGTAATTTGGTCAACAAAAAGGCCGGCTAGATATCTATCCAGACGGCCTTATGTAGCTTCACTTAACGAACCGGATTGTACTCTACCGGAATCCAGCGATAAGCCTCACCATCCGCCACCACATGGCCTATCCCCGGAAAGGGTAAGTGAGCTGCTGCAACCCACCACTTATCTTGCGTAGCCTGCTGCAAGAGGCGTATACGGGTCGCAATCGCCGCTTTCGGATCATGGTCAAACACTACCGTAACTTCAGGATGCTTGAACTGCACAGCATGACTGTGCATCACGTCACCCCAGACTAAAAGCTGATTAGCACCGCTGCCAACCAGGTAACCGGTCATCCCCGGCGAATGCCCCGCCTCATCAATACTCTCAATGCCTGGCACTGGGGATTCGCCTTTTTTAAAGGTACGAAATTTACCAGCAGCCTTGTAGGGCGCAACGGTACGACGTGCATCCGCAAAGAAAGCACGCTCAGCCTCTGGTACAGAGCTAGCGATTGATTCGCTCAACCAGTAATCCGCATCCTCCTTAGGCGCTACGAACTCAGCATTAGCAAACGCCGCGGTACCGTCTGGATTCGTTGCACCACAGGCATGGTCAGGATGCATATGGGTAACAATAACCTCATCAATCTCTTCAGGAGTGACGCCAGACACCTTAATGTTATCAACCAAATTACCTAAGCTAGCGCCAAAGCATTTGGCAGCGCCGGCATCAATGAGTGTATGACGGTCGCCCTGCTGGATCAGATAAGCAT
>JAAZJF010000219.1 GCA_012800475.1 Gammaproteobacteria bacterium | reverse complement strand
TGGTTGTTATTACTGCTGGGGCTTTGGCAATTACTGCTGCCCAACCATGTCAGCGCCCTGCATTTGCTGGCGTGGGCCATGTGGGTGTATTTAGCTTGGACTTTGATCATGATTCCCTATCAAGCGCTCAGTGCTGAAGTCAGCCCCTTAGCGCATATCAAAACCCATTACACTGCCGCTCGTGAAGGCTTTGCTGTGGTTGGTGTGATGACGGTCTTGGTCATGCCGTTTTTATTGGCTAACAGCCAAGACTATCAACAACTGTTTAGGGTGCTTTACCCTGTCGTCAGCCTGAGCATGACCTGTGCACTTGTATTGATGCTGTGGCGCTTACGCTTAAATACACCCGAGCCTGCCATCATTAAGAAAAGCAACAATTTGCGCTACGCACAACGCAGCGAGCCCCGCAGCAGGTATCACTGATGCGAGGCTCGGCTAATAAGAGAGCACTGAAAGCACTCAATCTGTTTTAAATATCAACACACTGCGCTATAACTCTGGCGTTTACCACATTAAATCGTCAGGAATCTGATACGCCGCATAGGGATCGTCTGCGCTGACTTCTTCAGTTTCAATATTGAGCAAGACAATGCGGCGTGCATCGCGTTCTTGAATTTTCAAGGCGACATCACGGGGGATGATTTCATAACCACCGCCATGTTTCACAATAGCTAAACTACCGCTGCTGAGCTTATTGCGCACTACAGTGTTCACGGCAATACGCTTCACTTTTTTATGATCAACAAAATTATAATAATCTTCAGTGTCGAGCTTAGGTAAGCGTGCACTTTCAATCAACTGACGAATTTGCGCCACTGCAGCTTTACGCTCGCTGGCTTCTTGCTGTTGACGGTTGAGTTCTTGGTCACGCTTTTGCTTTTGTGCCATAGCGTCTAAAGCGGCTTGACGCTGACTATCATCCACAGCAACAGCACCTTTTTTCTCTAGACGCTGTTGTCTTTTTTGCTCTTTTGTCGCCTGCTTAGCTTGTTTTTCATTGACCAGTCCAGCTTTCAGCATCTGATCGCGCAAAGATAAACTCATGTGATTCTAAACCTGTATTCAATCATTTAAAAAACACAGCACACCAGCGCCGCGTGTTATTGCGGCTGACTCAGTGCCTGTTTAGCGATGTTCCATAGAGCGTCCAACTCAGCTTCGCTGCACTCACTGAGCGCTACACCCTGCTCTTGAGCCTGCTGCTCCACATGCTGCAAACGTTGAGAAAACTTGCTATTGGCTGCGCGCAAAGCAGTTTCTGGATTCACCTTTAAATGCCGCGCCACATTCACCGTAGCAAAGAGTAAATCACCCAACTCTTCACTGATCGCGACGGGCTCACCTTGGCTAATCGCTTCACGCACTTCTTGCAGTTCTTCATCCACCTTATCCAGCACCGGCGCTAAGTGACTCCAGTCAAAACCAATATGAGACGCGCGTTTTTGAATTTTTAACGCGCGCGTCAAAGCAGGTAAATTGCGTGGAATATCGTCCAGTGCACTGACCTGATGCTCAGGCTGCGCCTGCTCAGCGCGCTCTTGCTGCTTAATATCTTCCCAGCGCCGGGCAACCTGCTCAGTACTGACCGCAGCACTTGGCGCAGCACCTCGCAATTGTCCGTCAGGAAACACATGAGGATGGCGACGAATGAGTTTCTGCGTGATGCTATGCACCACAGTGGAGAAATCAAACCACTGTTGCTCATCACCCAACTGGCTGTAATACACCACTTGAAACAACAGATCGCCTAACTCGCTGGGTAAATGCGCAAAATCTTGACGCTCAATCGCATCGGCTACTTCGTAAGCTTCTTCCAAGGT
>JAAZJF010000218.1 GCA_012800475.1 Gammaproteobacteria bacterium | reverse complement strand
CGTTGCTGTTAGGTTTGCAAAATGGTGACAATGAAATCATTGTTGACCCTGCCATTGTTCCAAAAGCAGTGCGTCCTTTGCAGCGTATGCTCGACTTTACCCGCGATGCGCAAATCAAGCTGCAGGGTAATGCCTAAGCTTGGTTGGATTGAATCGGCCTGATCGATGATGTGCGAACGGCACTTGCAGGCCGATTTTAAATGTCGCTTAAGTTGTATAAGAATGCGCTGACCGAAAGGTTGGCGCATTTTTTATGGGCTGTTGTAAAGTCAGTTGGCCGCTCAAACTCGATTTTTGTACACAAAGCTCAAGCACAATGAGAAGAAATACATGGCGCTTGTGCGCCATTGTAATAAACTCACAATATAAATACCGTCGGTGTGGCGATGGAATAATCAGTGATTGATTCGCAAGGAGTGAAATGTGGCCCGGATACATAAATATTTAGCCCTCAGTGGCGCGCTGTTGTTGGCAGGGTGTCAGGCAGTGAATACAACCAATTCAAGCGCTGTGGGCGTTGAGCGTAAACAGTATATGTTTAGCATGCTCTCCACGGATCAAGTCAATCAGAGTTATGCGCAAGCCTATCAAGAGACGCTCCAGCAAGCGCAAAGCAAAGGTAAGCTAGATACGCGCAGTCAAAATGCTAAGCGTTTGCAAGCCATTGGTAAGCGTGTGATTGCACAAGTGGGCCACTTCCGTACAGATGCAACTCAATGGGATTGGCAGGTCAATTTAATTGATAGCCCTGATTTAAATGCGAACTGTGGACCGGGCGGGAAAATTATTTTCTACAGCGGTATTATCACTAAATTATCGCTCACCGATGATGAAATTGCTGCAGTGATGGGGCATGAAATTGCGCATGCGTTACGTGAGCATGGACGCGAAGCCATGTCAAAAGCCTATGCGTTGGAATTTGCTAAAACAGGACTGGGCGCTGTGTTGGGCGTAGGTCAGGATGTGATGGCGATTGCTGATACGGCAGTGCAGTACGGTATGACCTTGCCCAATAGTCGTGGCGCGGAAACTGAAGCGGACTTGATTGGTATTGAGTTAGCTGCGCGTGCCGGTTACAACCCCAATGGTGCTGTGACTCTATGGCGTAAAATGGAACAAGCCAGCCAAGGTGCTCCAGCTGAGTTTATGAGTACGCACCCAGCCTCATCGACGCGTATTGCTAATTTAGAGCAGGCCATTCCTAAAGTGATGTCTTTATACCAACAAGCGGCTAAGCGTTAAGGGGCTCGCTCAATCCGCGCCGGCAAGTCATGTCGTTTGGCGCGGATTGGAATGTAAAAAACAGCTGTGCATTAAGATGTATGGCTGTTTTTATTTACGGGCTTTGAAAATAACAAACTTGGCATTGGTTGCGACCTGCTCAACCTCACGAAACATCCGTTTCAGGGTGACGTGATAGCCTAAATGACGGTTACCGACCACCCAGAGTTCACCGCCTGTTTTTAATGCGCGATGACTTTGTTGAAACATGCGTCGCGCTAAAAAGTCCCCGACCACCTGCTGTTGATGAAAGGGTGGATTGCATAGCACCACATCGAGACTATTGGCCGGCTCAGCGCCTAAGCCATCACCAGCATAGAGAGTGACTTCACGCTCGCTTAGGGCGTGCTGCCAGTTTTCCTGTGCTGATTGCACCGCCATATATG
>JAAZJF010000217.1 GCA_012800475.1 Gammaproteobacteria bacterium | reverse complement strand
GTTCACCTGGACAGCATCCCATTTTAATAGCTCGCGCTGGCGCAACGTATCGCGAATATGCAGCTGTTCAATGGCAGCCTGACCTTGTGCCGTGAGTTTGAGTTGATCAATGTCGCTTATCTGTATTCTAAGGTCTGTGTTTAATAAGCCACTGCGCAGCTCCACATGAGCGTATGGACTGATCCAAGCTTGTGCAGGCCGTAGATCAAGATCGTTACTGTTTAAGCGCATATCGATACTCAGCGGTGCTAGCGTGATCTGTGCTTGGCTGTTTAAGCGTCCCTGCTCACCGACTTGCATATTGATGTCTGCGTCAAAGGGTGTTTTGGCGAGGCTATCAAAGTTTTTAATCTGCAGGTTCAGATTGGCGAGCTCAAGTGCGACCGGCTCTTGATGACTTTGGTCCGCGAGGTGCACGCGTTGCTGAGTGAAATCGGCTTGTTTGACAGTAATGTGCCAAGGCTGGCTGGCTGCCTTGGTTTGTTTGGCTGTGGTGTTTGTGCTGTTGCTGGATGTGGGTGTTGCACTGGGCACTAGGTTTTGCCAGTTGATCACGCCCTGTTGATCGATGTACGCCCAAGCTTCTAGTTTTGAGCTGCTGGCTTGACCTATGTGCAGGCTGCGCTGAGCGAGATCAAAACGCGTATCGCTGATATCTAAATGGGGAAGTTTGAGCACGGGTTGTTTGGCGTGCTCAAGCACAACCGAGCGCAGCTGTGCTCTGAGTTGGTGCGCGCTAAACTCCAGTTGATTTGTCAGTTTGAGCTTATATTGAGTGTCTAAGTTGAAGCGGCCGTCTTTAAGTTGCGCACTAAAATGTTCTCGCACATAGGGCCACCAGCTTTTCAATTTGGCATTGTTGAGCTGAATATGCCCTTGGGATACGAGCGGGCTGAGGGTGAGGTCACCGGTATAATGCAACTGAGTGCCGTCATTGGCTTGTGCGGTCAGTTGCAGTGCACTAGAGCTTGCAGGGCGTGTGTCGAAGTGATTCAGAGTGATATTTAATTCATCAAAGCTCACATCGACCGCATCGCGCTGACTTTGATCTTTAAAACGTAGGCTGCTGCGCTGTAATTCAAGCTGGTCAATGAGCACGGTAAGAGCAGGCGTATCGCTTGGCTCGGCAGTCTTATCGCTCGCAGGTAAGTTAAACAACTGGGTTAGATTCAGCTTGCCTTGTGGGTCGATCACTACTTGAGTGTGTGCTTGCTGTAATTGCACGTTTTTTAAATGCAGGCTCTGTGTCCACAGGCTGTCAGCTGCGAGTTGGCTGTGTAAGTGCTGCAGGCTGATGTGGCGGTTTTCAGCGCTGCCGATATGCAAGCCCCAAGCGGATAGTTCTAAGGTAAAAGGATTGAACTCCAAGCGTTGTAAGTGAGCAGGCTCTTTTGCATACACTTGCAGTTGTTGATTAATCACATGCAAAGCGATGCTGGGAATCAACAAAAAACCCAGCCAACTGTATACAGCCAGCACGCTGAGTATCGTGATGGTGGTACGTTTCAATCCTTTTGGCATAACAGCTGTTCCTCAGTTCAAGAGACTACAGTGTATGCAAAATAGTGACTCAACAGTAGGGCTAGATTGGTTTGAACGATGTTTGCTGATTTTTTTTGCAGGCAGTTGCTGCAGTTATAAGGATGAGTTGCTGCCTGCTGTGGAGTGCAGGCAGCACAGAGAGAGTGCCTTAGCGTTCGATGGCTAAAGCGACACCTTGACCACCACCAATGCAGAGTGTGGCCAAGCCTTTTTTAGCATCACGACGCAGCATTTCATGCAGCAAGGTGACTAAGATACGGCAACCTGAAGCACCAATGGGGTGGCCAATGGCAATAGCACCACCATTGACGTTCACTTTTGCGGTATCCCAGCCCAACTCGTGGTTCACGCTTAAAGCTTGCGCGGCAAAGGCTTCGTTGGCTTCGATCAGATCTAAGTCGGCAATGCTCCAGCCTGCTTTGCTTAAGCACTTTTGTGTTGCTGCGACAGGACCAATCCCCATAATTGTTGGATCAACACCGGCACTGGCATAGGCCGCAATGCGAGCTAATACGGGTAAGCCTAAGGCTTGAGCTTTCTGTGCGCTCATCAACATCACGGCCGCTGCACCATCATTAAGCGTGGAGGCGTTGCCGGCGGTGACACTGCCATCTTTCTTAAAAGCAGGGCGTAATTTAGCCAGTGATTCAGCACTTGTGCCGGCGCGGGGTTGTTCGTCAGTGGCAAATATAACGGGCTCACCTTTGCGCTGTGGAATACTCACAGGCGTGATTTCATCAACAAAACGACCTGCAGCAATAGCCGCATTGGCTTTATCTTGTGAGGCAGCAGCGAAAGCATCTTGTTGCTCACGCGTGAGTTGATACTGATCAACTAGGTTCTCTGCCGTGATGCCCATATGTATATCATTAAAGGCGTCCCATAAACCGTCAGTTATCATCGTATCGACAACCTGTGCATGCCCCATACGCAGGCCCGTGCGTACACCTGGCATCACATAGGGTGACAAGCTCATGTTTTCTTGGCCGCCGGCGATAATCACGTGCGCATCACCGCAACGAATCGCTTGTGCCGCTAAATGCAGCGCTTTAAGGCCCGAGCCACAGACTTTATTGAGAGTAAAGGCTGCCGTGCTAAAGGGTAGGCCAGCATGCACTGCTGTTTGGCGTGCAGGGTTTTGGCCGCTGCCTGCTGTCAGAACTTGGCCAAGAATAACTTCATCGATTTGCTCGGGTGCAACGCCTGTTTTTTCCAAGAGGCTGCGCACAACAATAGCGCCTAATTGCGGCGCTGGAATCTGGGCTAAACTGCCTTGGAAGCTGCCAACGGCAGTACGAGTGGCAGCAACAATAACGACTTCATGCATCGGTTTATCCTTCTACTACAGGGAAAGACGCACGGAGCAGTACTGTTGTTATGGTTGTGCTCCGTGCCTATTAAAAATCAGCTTAAGGCTCAAGTGATTAGCCGCGATGACGGTTTCTAAAAAAGTTAATCAAACCTTGTGTCGAAGCATCTGTTTCGCTGCTGGGAGCTTGTTTAGTTAAACGCTGGTAAACATCTTCGCCCAAGATTTTACCCAGCTCTACGCCCCATTGATCAAACGCATTGGTGCCCCAAACGACACTTTGGACAAACACTTTATGCTCATACAATGCAATCAGTGCGCCGAGGCGGCGTGGGCATACGCGTTCCAGCACCAAGGTGTTGCTGGGGCGATTGCCAGGGATTTCTTTGTGGGGGGCTAAGCGTTGTACTTCGCTTTCTTCGAGGCCTTGGTCACGCAGTTCTTGCGCGGCTTGTGCGTGGCTTTTACCCTGCATTAATGCTTGGCTTTGCGATAGACAGTTGGCATAGAGCCATTGGTGGTGATCAGCAATTTGATTGTGACTGACGACCGGTACAATAAAGTCGGCGGGCACCATTAAGGTACCTTGATGTAATAGCTGATGGTAAGCATGCTGGCCATTACAACCTACGCCACCCCAGATAACTGAGCCGCTGTTATAGCTGAGCGGAGTTCCATCTTGGCGCACGTGTTTACCGTTGGACTCCATATCCAGCTGTTGCAAGTGCTGAGTGAAGTTACGTAAGTAGTGGTCGTAGGGCAAAATAGCATGACTTTGTGCATCCCAAAAATCGCTGTACCAAATACCCAGCATGGCGAGAATAACGGGCATATTTTCTGCGAAAGGCGCTTCTTGGAAGTGCTGATCCATGCCCCAAGCGCCGGCCAATAACTCTTTAAAGTTGGACATACCAATCGATAGCGCAATGGGTAAACCAATGGCGGACCACAACGAGTAACGTCCGCCGACCCAGTCCCAGATGGGTAAAATATTTTCAGGGGCAATGCCAAACTTGATAGCAGCGCTGACGTTACTGGAGACGGCGATAAAGTGACGGTCGACGCAGGCCTCGGTGCCGCCTTGAGCGAGATACCAACTGCGTGCAGCTTGTGCATTTTTTAAGGTTTCTAGCGTATTAAATGACTTGCTAGAAACAATAAATAAAGTGGTTTGCGCATCTAAACTGCTGCTCAGTTCGTGAAACTCACTGCCATCAATATTAGCTAAGAAATGGCAGTGCACACCTTGCTGAGCAAAGGGCAGTAGCGCTTCGGAAACCAGTTGCGGGCCTAAAAACGAGCCGCCAATACCAATATTGACGATATCAGTAATGGGTTTTTCACTGTAGCCACGCCACAAACCGTTATGAATACGGTTGACCATTTCGGTCATGGTGTTGAGGACATCGTGAATCTGGGGGATTAAATCTTCACCGTCGATGACTAAACTATCACCAATGGGGCGGCGTAACGCGGTATGTAATGCGGGGCGTTGCTCTGAAGCATTCACCGGATCGCCATTAAATAACGCTTGAATGGCTGCTTGCAATTGGCTTTGTTCAGCCAGTTGCATCAATAAATCGAGCGTGGTGTCATCCAATAGGTTTTTGGAGAAATCCAGTAACAGGCCATCATGGTTTAACGAGAAACGCTGAAAGCGCTGGGGGTCTGCAGCAAAAGCATCTTGCATGCGAAAGTTTTGCATCGTTTCGCGTTGTTGTATCAGTTGTTGCCACGCGGTGTGTTGAGCGGCATCTTGGGGGTGTGTGTAGTGTGTCATGCGGCTCAACATCCATGGTTAGAGTGGGTGGAGAAGCTCCACCCAGCATTCAATCACAGCGCCTTAGGCTAGCTGAATTGGAATCGCATTGCTGCTGTGGCTCAATGAACCGTCAGCCGCCATATACAGCAGGCTTGGCTTGTGGGTCGCCAGCTCACTTTCATCATAAATGCAGTATGCACAGATAATTAAAACATCACCCACCGCAGCTTTGTGTGCGGCTGCGCCGTTGACGGAAATAATTTTAGAACCCGCTTCACCACGAATGGCGTAGGTGGTAAAACGCTCACCATTGGTGACGTTATAAATGTCGATTTGCTCGTATTCACGAATGCCTGACATATCCAACCAATCGCCATCAATAGCGCATGAACCTTCGTAATCAACGACGGCGTGGGTAGCGACAGCTCGGTGCAATTTAGCTTTGAGCAGTGTAGTTTGCATGGTGTTTTCCTCTTCGACTTGACGTGGCACATCAGTACTCAACGTCTGTCGTTATTACAGATCAATGATCAGGTTGTCGATCAGGCGTGTGGTGCCCAGATAGGCGGCGGCTAATAAAACCATATGGCGGCTATCAGCGTGAGCAACTTCTAAGTTGAGTGCGTCACGTAACTCTACATAGTCGAGGCGAAAGCCTGCGTCCTGTAAGTCCGTATCAAACTGTGCGAAGAGCGCTGCGTAATCACGGTTACCCTTTATTATATGTGCTTTAACGCTGTGCATACATTGCTGTAAAGCAGGCGCATTAGCACGTTGTTGCGCGCTAAGATACCCATTTCTGGATGATAATGCGAGGCCGTCTGTATCGCGCACTATAGGTACACCGCAAATTTCTATGGGCATACTTAGATCAGAGACCATTTTACGGATCACAGCCAGCTGCTGGTAATCTTTTTCGCCAAATAGAGCCAGATCAGGCTGCACCATATTGAGCAGTTTGCAAACAATAGTCGACACACCATCAAAATGCCCCGGACGGCTGCCACCACATAAACCACTGGAGACACCCGGTACACTGACAATAGTGTGCTCAGCCATGCCGTCAGGATAAATGTCTTCTACCACAGGTGTAAATAATAGATTGCAACCCGCGTCGGTTAATTTATTTTGATCTGCAGCCAAGGTGCGTGGATAGCTGTCAAGGTCTTCATTGGGACCAAACTGCAATGGATTAACAAAAATACTGGCCACGACAAAGTCAGCGCGTGCCACAGCCTGTGTGATCAAAGCGATGTGGCCGGCATGTAAATTACCCATTGTCGGGACAAAAGCAATACGTTGACCGGCGGCACGTGCCTGAGCAACGGCTGTACGTAACTGTGCTACGCAATTGATGGTATTCATGCGCTGAACTCATGCTCTGCAGCAGGGAATGAAACGTCTTTGACTGAGCGGGCATAGAGGCGAATCGCGTCAGTAATATTGTTTTGGTCTTGCATAAAATTGCGGACAAATTTCGGCGTGCGACCCGTGAGGGACAGACCCAGCATATCGTGCAGCACTAAAACTTGTCCGTCAGCGCCTGGGCCTGCACCAATCCCAATCACAGGGATGCTAACTGCATGACTGATACGCTCGGTTAATTCGCTGGGGACGCACTCTAACAGCAGTAATGCCGCACCCGCTTGTTCAAGAGCAACGGCTTCGTCGAGCATTTTTTGCGCTTGGGCATCACCGCGACCTTGCACCTTATATCCGCCAAAGACATTGACCGATTGGGGTGTCAGACCTAAGTGCACGCAGCTTGGAATGCCACGTTCTGCCAGTAAACGCACCGACTCAGCCAGCCAAGCACCGCCTTCAAGCTTGACCATATGCGCACCAGCACGCATCAATTGCGCGCAGCTTGCGTACGTTTGCTCAAGAGTAGCGGTGCTCATAAAGGGCAGGTCGCTGAGAATCAGGGCATTCTTGTTACCGCGTTTCACGCATGCGGTGTGATACACCATTTCATCAATGGTGACGGGTAAAGTGCTGTCTTGACCTTGCAAAACCATGCCTAAAGAATCGCCAACCAGTAAGATTTCGATTCCGGCATCGCATGCTGTCGCAGCAAACGTGGCGTCATAGCACGTCAACATGGTGATTTTTTCACCACGTTGCTTGAGTTTTAATAATGTTGTTAGAGTCACATCAGACATTTAGGAAGTCCTCTTTAGTACCTGCGGGGTACTCGCATCAAGGCGGGTATAGTCCTGATGGCGTGCCTTTAAGTCAACCATTTATATATGGATTGATCCGTTAAACACTGCAAAGTTGCGGTGTGTGCAAACGCTGCAGGGTGGTGTCGATTGGGCATTGCTGCAGTAAATCAGCCAGCTTGCGTCCGTCGGCCAAGATAAAGTCAGTTGGGCACAGTTCAGCCAACGGCAGTAAAACAAAAGGGCGGGCGTGCATATGATAATGCGGCACACATAGACGCTCATCATCCAAGATATGCTGACCAAACAGCAGCACATCCAGATCAAGAGTACGTGGTCCCCAGCGTTCAGCTTTGCGTTGGCGACCTTGGTTCAGCTCTATGGCTTGCAGTTGATCGAGTAGATCATGGGGCATTAAGTCTGTTTCTAAATGCGCTGCAGCATTGGTATAACGCGGTTGGTCGCTGGGACCTAAAGGCGCACTTGAGTAGTAGGCTGAGGTTGCAACCAAGCGCGTAGAGGGTAGCTGTGCTAAGGCGCTCAGTGCAGCATCCAATTGCTGCACCGGTTCTGCCAGATTACTGCCCAAACCAATATAAACTTGTTCCATCACTCTTGGCCTTGCACAGACTTTTGGCTGCGTGGTTTGCGCTTACGTTTGCGAGGCGCGGCGCCGCTTTTGCCCGATAAATTACTGATCATATCGCGGCGCTGGCTGTCGCTGGCGTCTTGATATTCTGTCCACCACTGGCCTAAACCTTCAGTGGGCTCGCCAGCGCTTTCACGCAGCAATAAAAAATCATACGCAGCACGAAAGCGCGGGTGAGCTAATAAGGTATCGGCACGCTTACCTGAGCGACGGGGTAAGCGCTCTTGCATATCCCAGATCTCGCGGGTAGGAATACTAAAACGTTTAGGTACAGCAATGCGTTGCAACTGTTCAAGTAACACTTGGTGTGCGGCTTCTTGTGTTGCGGGTAACGCAGGCATGCCATCATTTTGTAAGCCAATCGCGCGTACAGTCAGTGATGGCCAGAGCAGCGCTGCAAATAAAAATGCAGGTGTGACAGGGCGGTTCGTCTGCACGCGTTTGTCAGTGCTCTCAAAAGCATTGCGTAATAAACGGTCAACATTGGTTGGGTTTCTGATTAGCGCTTTGGCTGTGCCAGGAAAGAGTTCAGCAAATAAATCGTATGCACAAAGTAACTCATAAGTGCGTACTGCATAGCCGCTAAGAAAAAGTTTAAGAACTTCTTCATATAAACGGGCTGATGGAATATCCCGCAACAAGTAGGCTAAGCGGCGGATGGGCTCAGCGGTACTGTCTTCAATTTCAAAGTCAAGCTTAGCTGCGAAACGTATCGCACGTAGCATGCGCACGGGGTCTTCTAAATAACGCTGTTCAGGGTCGCCAATCAGGCGAATTAAACGGCGCTGGATATCCGCAAAACCTGTGCTGTAATCATGGACTTTGTCGTTACTGACATCAAAATACAGCGCATTCATGGTGAAATCGCGGCGCTGTGCGTCGTCTTCCATGGTGCCATAAACGTTATCGCGCAGAATACGACCGCTGGCATCATGAGCCGATTGATCGTTATTGGCTACGTCATGATCTTGTTCGTGGTTGCTGCGAAAGGTCGCTACTTCAATTAATTCGCGACCAAAATGGACGTGCACAAGCTTAAAGCGTCGACCGATAATGCGTGAATTACGGAACTCATGCCGCACCTGCTCAGGTGTAGCGCTGGTCGCGACATCAAAGTCTTTAGGGGTGACGCCAATCAGCGAGTCACGTACACAGCCACCCACTAAATATGCCTCAAAGCCTGCTTGTTGTAAGCGTACGGCAACATTCGCTGAGTTGCGATTGAAGTCTGCACAGCTTAAGCGGTGCTCGTGGGCGTCCAGAACTGTAGGTTGTTCTGGCTCTTTACGCTGCAGTGGCAGACGAAAGGGTTTGAAAAGCTTTTTCAGCATAGCAGGGCCTGTTTGCGACTCGCGACAAAAGTAAAATTCATACACGCGACGCGCTGCAATTTCAGCGGCAAAGAGTACAGTGCGGCCTGCGCGGTTGAACGAGAAGAATTATTATAGTGTTGATAGCACATCATGCTACAGATTCTATCACCGCTGGGGGGTGAGGTGAACGAAGAAAGCATTTAAGCTGTGCAGGGATTTGGATTTGCGAGTGGGATTGACTTAAGTGCGAGGGCGTACAAATTGAATAATGTTATGGGGAAGCCGTAGCTCCCCCATAAATAATTCTGTGCGTTTTTCTTATTATTGTCGGCATTTTTGTTGTTGTTATCTGCCTGCTTTTTTATTTAACAACTCATATGGAGTTGTTGAAGAGTTAACGGATTGCTTTGGATGCTGATTTTATTATTGCGATCTTCGGTTGATACGGTCGCTGCATGTTGTGCAGTTTTATTGTTCTCTAATCATCCGTTGTCGCTATTTTTGTTATCCTCTACAAAGTAATCAGTTAGCTGCGTCTCTTATGCTGTTGTTTTTATTATGCTAGAGCCGTTACGTCTTATTCTTATTATTGGCTTTGTTTTTTATTGTTGTTGTACGGATATATAATGCAGATGCTGTGCCAGCTTTTGTTAATCCCTTTAAAAACAACAGCTTAGAGTTTTATAGGTTGTTTTCTAAGTTTTTTCGCAACGGTGTTACGGGCAAAGTGTTACCGCTGATCACGCTAAGTGTTACCTGTGGCCTGGGGTGGGTAACAGTTTCCTACTTTTTGTGGGGGTAACACTTTTTGCATGTGGTGCCTCAATCAGTGCTTTATTGCTGCGTATCAATGTGCTGTGTGTCGATAGGTACTATAGTGGCGGTTAGATATCCAGACCGCAGTCTGCTGGTTAAACTGCGGCGTCATTATGTGAGGTGAACTATGAGTAAAACAGCACGTTTTTTCATGCCGGTTGTATCGTTGTTTGGTGCTAACGTCTTAGCTGAGTTGGCTGAGCAAGTGACATCCTTAGGTGGTGCTAAGCCGTTGGTGGTTACGGATCAAGGTATGACGCAGTTGGGCTATACCAAACAGGTCACTGATTTATTAGATCAAGCAGGAATTGCTTATGCGGTGTTTGATCAGACCGTACCTAATCCAACCGATACCAATGTCAATGAAGGCGCTGCAGCCTACACCGAGAATCAGTGCGATATGCTGATTTCCTTAGGCGGCGGTAGTGCACATGACTGTTGTAAGGGTGTGGGTTTGCTCGTGTCCAATGGTGGCCAGATTGCAGACTATGAAGGTGTGGATATGTCGAAAAAGGCATTGCCACCTTATATCGCTATTAATACCACTGCAGGTACAGCCAGTGAGTTGACGCGCTTTACCATTATTACCAATACCTCTAATCACGTAAAAATGGCTATTGTTGATTGGCGCGTCACACCGGATTTAGCCATCAATGACCCGTTATTGATGATGAAAATGCCAGCCTCATTGACTGCTGCAACCGGTATGGATGCTTTAACGCATGCGGTTGAGGCTTATGTATCCACTGATGCAAACCCAGTGACCGATGCTTGTGCCTTACAAGCGATACGTTTAATTGCCAAGTACTTACGTGTTGCTGTAGCGCGGGGTGATGATTTGGAAGCCCGCGACCGCATGGCATATGCGCAGTATTTAGCTGGTATGGCGTTTAATAACGCAGGCTTAGGTCACGTGCATGCAATGTCGCACCAGCTTGGTGGCATGTATAACTTGCCGCACGGCGTATGTAATGCATTGTTGTTACCGCATGTGTGTGAAGCCAACTTGATGGCTGCACAAGAGCGCTATGCGGATATTGCCGAGGCTTTAGGTGAGAACACCTACGGTTTAGCAGTCCGTGAAGCAGCGCAAATGGCTGTGGTTGCGATTCGAGCTTTATCGGTGGACGTGGGTATCCCCAGCACATTGAGCGAATTGGGCGTGCAGGATAAAGATATTGAAACTATGGTTGAGCACGCACAAAAAGACGTCTGCGCTGCCACCAACCCACGTCGTTTAAATGATCAAGAAGTCGCTGCTATTTTCCGTGCTGCAATGTAATCCTTTGCTGCAATAGTCGCATCTGCAAATAAAACGCCCGCCTTCAACCCGCGGGCGTTTTGTATTGTGCGCCAGGCTTGGGTTCAGTAATGCGCCATGCATTGGGTTAAGGCATCCATCAGGCTGTGAGTATTAACCCATTATATCGTTTAGCCATATCTATATAATGCGTTTTATTGTTTAACTGAGACTCTTTAGACTGCTTGATATCGGGTGCTGGCACAGGCCTTTGTCGAGCAAGAGAGTATGTCGAATGTTACCGCTGAATAAAAAAACCAAGACTCGAGTACGACAGCTGCCTGATTGGTTGCAGTTGCGTGCTGATTTGATTTTAGGGTTACTGTTGTGCGCTGCTTTATCTGTAGCAGCGATTGGACTAGGGCGTGTGAGTTGGCTGCAAGATCATGGTTTGTCTGCGCTGACCCTAGCTATTTTGCTTGGGTTTATTGTCGGTAATACGGTCTTTGCAAAAATAACTCCGCTCTGCTGGCCAGGCGTGGTGTATGCCAAGCAATATCTATTACGTTTGGGCATTATCTTGTATGGCTTTCGTCTCACATTTCAAGATATGGGGTATGTGGGCTTAGCCGGTGTAATCATTGATGCCTTGGTGTTGACCACCACCTTTAGCTTAGCGGTCGTGCTGGGCATACGCTTGTTTAAGCTTGAGCGTGGCACCGCTATGTTGATTGGGATCGGTAGCTCAATTTGTGGTGCAGCGGCGATTATGGCTGCGCAACCGGTGCTAAAAGCCCGAGCGGAGCAGGTCACGGTCGCTGTAGCTACTGTGGTGGTATTTGGCACCTTGGCTATTTTTGTCTATCCATTGCTGTATAGCTTGAATCAAGAATGGCAGCTGCTCGCCACCAGCGACTTTGCTTATGGTTTATTTGTCGGCTCTACCATTCATGAGGTTGCTCAGGTCGTGGCAGCGGCGGATGCTATCAGCCCTGTGGCTGCAGATACCGCAGTGATTGCTAAGATGGTGCGTGTGATGCTGCTGGCGCCATTTCTGATTGCTTTGGCTGTGTATTTAGCCCGTGATACACAAGTACAAACGATTCATCAGGATAAAAAGGCAGGCCTGTTTACTGGAGTGAGTGTGCCGTGGTTTGCTTTTATTTTTGTCGTTGTAGCAGGTTTTAACTCATTACAGCTCTTACCTGAGATGGCGATTGCGCGCATCGCAGAGGTTGATACGGCATTGCTGGCGATGGCCATGGCCGGCTTGGGTTTAACCACAGATATTAAAGCGATTTTTCGTGCAGGCGTTAAGCCTCTGCTATTAGCCAGTCTGCTGTTTGCTTGGTTAATTGTCGGTGGTGGGGCGTTGAATTATGCGGTGACTGCGGTTTTTGCATAGATCTATAGCGTACTGACAAGCTTGGTTCACACACCGCCCCTGATCTCTATCGGTCAGGGGCGGTGTGCGTTGTATGATCTTATCTGTAGTCGCAGGCCTTGCCTGGCTTGCTTTAGGGTAACTGTATATAATGCCAGTTATTATTGGGCGTGTTCTGTAGCGAGCGCGCATAACTGTTAAGGATCTATTGTGATTGGATATTTACGTGGCACTTTATTAGAAAAACAACCGCCGCATGTGCTGCTGGATGTCAATGGAGTGGGCTATGAGTTAGAAGTGCCCATGACAACCCTGTTTCAATTGCCTGCAGTGGGAGAGCCGCTGGTCTTGCACACACATTTGGTGGTGCGTGAAGATGCGCAATTGTTGTACGGCTTTTTTGCCAAGCGCGATCGCGCCTTATTTCGTGAGTTAATTCGTTTAAATGGCGTTGGGCCTAAGCTGGCGCTGGCGTTAATGTCAGGCATGAGTGTCGATGAATTGATTCAATGTGTGAACGCTGAAGACACCAGCCGCTTAATGAAAGTACCGGGCGTTGGTAAAAAAACTGCAGAGCGTTTATTGGTTGAGCTCAAAGATCGTTTTAAAAACTGGGATAGCACGCCGCTGGCAGGCCAAACCGGCATTGAACCTACGCAAAATTCCACAGTCACACAGGCGCACAGTGCAGAACACGATGCAGTCAGCGCGCTGGTCAGCTTAGGTTTTAAACCGGCTGAGGCGAGTCGTTCGGTGAGCACGGTATTTGAAGAAGGCTTAAGCAGCGAAGACTTGATTCGTCGAGCCCTGAAAGGAATGGCGTAATTGAGTCATATTATATTTAGGAAAACTGCAGTTTATGATTGAAGCTGATCGCCTGATTGACGCCACGCCTCGCGAGCGTGAAGAACATATTGACCGTGCGATACGCCCCTTAAGTTTGGCTGAGTATATTGGTCAGCCTGTGGTGCGCGAGCAAATGTCACTGTTTATTGAAGCGGCAAAAAACCGTGATGAAGCGCTGGATCATACTTTGATTTTTGGTCCGCCAGGCCTGGGTAAAACCACACTGGCCAATATCATCGCCCAAGAAATGAATGTCTCATTAAAAAGTACCTCAGGTCCGGTGCTAGAACGCCCAGGCGACTTAGCAGCGCTGCTGACCAACCTGGAAGAAGGCGACGTACTCTTTATTGATGAAATCCACCGCTTGCCACCGATTGTGGAAGAGGTGTTGTATCCGGCGATGGAAGATTTTCAGTTGGATATTATGATTGGTGAAGGTCCTGCTGCACGCTCGATTAAATTAGATTTACCGCCCTTTACTTTGGTGGGTGCAACAACGCGGGCGGGTATGTTGACCAATCCACTGCGTGACCGCTTTGGTATTGTGCAGCGTTTAGAGTTTTATAATGATACGGACCTGACCACTATCGTGACGCGCTCTGGGGGCATCTTGAATATGCCGATTGAGCATGCAGGTGCGTATGAAATTGCTCGGCGCGCACGCGGTACACCGCGCATTGCTAACCGTTTATTACGCAGGGTGCGCGACTTTGCGCAAGTGCGAGGTACGGGGCATATCACTCAAGCGATTGCCAATCAGGCGCTAAATTTACTGGATGTGGATGAGCATGGCTTTGATCATCAAGACCGTCGCTTGTTGCTGGCCATGATTGAAAAATTCGATGGCGGCCCTGTCGGTATCGATAGTTTGGCAGCCGCTATTAGTGAGGAGCGTCATACCATTGAAGATGTGTTGGAACCCTATTTAATTCAACAGGGTTTTATTATGCGTACCCCGCGTGGGCGCGTTGTAACTCGCCATGCTTATTTGCATTTTGGCTTGAACTTACCTGAACGTTTAATGGATGTCTCACAGCTCGATAAACACAGTTATGAGGTGTGAAAATATACCTGCGTTTTTGATTGGCAATTGCATGAGGTCGCATTAAAGTATGCACGCATCAACAACAGCACCGCGATTTACTTTTCCTTGTCGAGTGTACTACGAGGATACAGATGCAGGCGGCATCGTTTACTACGTGAATTATCTAAAGTTCATGGAGCGTGCTCGCACTGAGCGATTGCGTCATTTGGGCTTTTCTCAAGCGCAGATGGCCAGCGAAAATTTACTGTTTGTTGTGCATTGCGCGCAAGCACGTTATCACGCACCAGCTCGTTTAGATGATGAGTTGAGGGTGAGTGTGCAAGTGCAAGAATTAAAACGTGCCAGTTTGAAATTTTATCAGCAAGTTCGTCGCAGCAGTGATGACACTTTACTTTGTGAAGGTCATTTTACTGTGGCCTGTGTGCGTGCTGATTCCTTTAAACCTCGGGGTATTCCCGAACTGTTATATGCGGCGTTTAGTGCCGATGTGCAAGACTTTGCAGGAGAGTAAGCGTGGAAGCGAATGCCGTTGATCAGATGTCAATGTGGAGCTTAATCAGCAACGCCAGTCTGGTTGTTCAGTGTGTGATGTTGATTTTAGTGGGTGCTTCAATTATGTCGTGGGTGCTGATTTTTCAGCGCAGCCAGTTATTGCGTGCTGCCCGTGCCGGATTGAATAGTTTTGAAGACCGTTTTTGGTCTGGCACCGACTTATCTAAGCTGTACCGCCAGGTGTGCAATGACCCTGATCCTGATTCGGGTGTCGAGCAGATTTTTCGGGCAGGCTTTAAAGAGTTTTCCCGCTTAAATCAACAGACAGGGGCTAATCCTGAATCAGTGATGGACGGTGTGGCGCGCTCAATGCGTGTGGCGATTTCCCATGAAGAAGAAAAGCTTGAGCAAAGCCTGCCTTTTTTAGCCACAGTAGGTTCCACCAGTCCTTATATTGGTTTGTTTGGCACCGTGTGGGGCATTATGAACTCATTCCGTGGTTTGGCTCAGGTGCAACAAGCAACGCTCGCAACTGTTGCACCCGGTATTGCTGAAGCCTTGATTGCCACAGCCATTGGTTTGTTTGCGGCG